>NZ_JAWOUS010000021.1:0-63146 GCF_033339495.1 Vibrio sp. 2134-1 | reverse complement strand
TGGTGATTTCTCCAATTGATTTTCCGGTGTAGCGGTTTCCGACGTCTCGGAAAACCAAGTAGTTCTCTCAAAGTTACTTTTATTAACGGCGCATGCCCTGTTTTCTTTAGAGAAAATTTTAGATTTTTTTGAAAATAATTCGTTTGGAGGGGTAATCGTGACAAAGCGGATAAAAAAGCAAAAAAACTTTCATTTTTCGCTAAAGCTTCTTTTCGAATTGTCGATACAGGCAGGTTTTGCGTTAAATTCGGGCAAGGCCGTTCATCAGCCAAGCAAGGTCAATGCTAGGTTTGGCGCTTGTTTTGCTTGCGCCAGAATAGAAGTACTGACCTGTTGTAAAATCTGTTGCTTCACCATTTGCGTAGTTTCTTTGGCATAGTCAGTGTCTTGGATACGACTGTTGGAAGCGGCTAAGTTTTCGTGGATGTTATCGAGATTATTGATCGCGTGATTAAAGCGGTTTTGATACGCGCCTAACTCCGCACGACTGCCATCTACCGTTTTCAAAGCATCATCTAAAATGCCGACCGCCATCTGAGCGCCACCGACCGTGCTAATATCAATACTATCTACCGTTCTATTTACGGTGACATACTTGCCAAGTTCTAACTCATCAGCCAGGCCACCACTGAAGGTTGGTCCAGGGTATTTTATGGCGTCCTTGTGGGACATGAGTAACTGCAGTTGCCCCTCTTCATTAACAGACGCTTTCACTTTATCGGTCTGCCCGTTAATGTAAGTCGCGAGTTCTTCTATATCGTCGCCAGCTTTAGCTTCAATACGGATCTCCTGCTCTTCAAAATTGTTATCACGGTAGCTGATAACAATTTCATTATTTCCGTTTTGAACCGTCCAATCTGAACTGACTCTTTGATATGAGCTCATTGAAAAGCTACCTAAAGATTCCGGCTGCATGGTCCGCAGGCCAATTTGTACCGCTTCACCAGCCGTTGCACCGATTTGAAAAGACGATGTACCGAATGTGCCATTCAGCAATTTACGTCCGCCAAAGGAGGTCGTTTCTGCAATACGACTTAACTCATCATTTAAAGCAGAGACTTCTTCTTGCATTGCAGTGCGCTCCGCTTTGCTGTTTGAACCATTGGCTGATTGAAGCGACAAATCACGCATACGTTGCATAATGTTAGTCACTTCATTCATCGCCCCTTCGGCGGTTTGCATTATAGAAATGCCGTCATTCGCGTTACGTACCGCGACATCCAAACCACGCATTTGCGATTGTAGACGGTTGGAGATTTGCAGACCCGCCGCGTCATCTTTTGCGCTGTTAATACGTTTCCCTGAAGACAAACGCTCCATGGATTGGTTCAGCATGTCAGTTGCACTGGTCAAATGACGCTGTGCGACAAGTGCTGCAACATTGGTATTAACGGTGATCGCCACGAATAAAGAGTCCTAAAATTAAGGCTTTGAGTACTTATCGACCAAGTAACAGAAAAGTTTAGTGTTTTTTGAAAAGAGATTGGAATAGAAATAGAAAACAAAAGCCCTCCATTGGAGGGCTTAAGAAATGAAGTCTGAGAACTTACTTGATGGCTAGCTCCGCGAGCATTTCTTGCGAAGGCGCGAAAAAGTAAGCACCTGTTACCGCTTTTGTGAAACGAAGCATTTGGTCTGTTTTACCATCTGTTACGCCGTACATACTTTCTAGCATCACTTTAATGTTATGAAGTGTATTGCAGTAAGAAATGAACAACAGACCGTGAGCACCGGTCACCATCCCGTATGGTAAGCTGTGGCGAACAATCTTCAAACCTTTACCTTCTTCTTTGATATCAACGCGACCAACGTGTGATGCAGCAGGAACGTCTTCTAGCTCGATAGAGTCTGGCTTGGTACGACCAATCACTTTTTCTTGCGCTTTGACATTCAATCGATTCCAAGCGGCAAGGTTATGTTCAAAGCGCTGAGCCATAACATAACTGCCTCCAGCAAATGGGCCCTCTTTTACTAGAGCCACATCAGCGCGAGCCTCCCCTTTTGGGTTTTCTGTGCCATCAATGAAGTCTGTCATATCACGAGCATCAAGGTAACGGTACCCATATGTTTCGTCCACAATGGTGACATCTTGTGCCGTCTCTTCTAGGAACTTACGCAACACGTAAAAATGCAAGTCGTGACGAGTCGAGTGACAGTGAATCAGTACATCTACGTCTGTTGCTGGAGCAACGATGTCACCTTCGCCAAGTTGAGTAAAATCAATAAGCTCTTCTGGCGCGTCTACATTAAGGTGTTCCCAAAACGATTTTGTGAATGCGATAGAAAGCGTCAGCGCTGCACCCGGCTGGGTAATGTTTAACTCTTCCACCAACTTTGGCAGTGCTTTCAGTTTTTCTAATACGTTTTCACGGTTTTGGTTCACTTTGAGTTGAGTGTACAGTGCAAATGGCCCGGCTTCTGGCACGATCGCCGTTTGAGCTTGTGACATTGAGGTTTCCTCTATTACTTTGCCCCAGAGTGGGAAGTTATTGTTTTTAATTCTTTGAATGCTGCTGTTCATCGTGCGCCAATTGTGGCACATGAAAACAGTCTTTTACCCATCTTCCATTTAGAAGATAGATCATAAACCAAGCTAATAAGGTAATGGTAAGGGCGTTTGCCCAATTAAACACTCCATGTTCTAGGTACACATGATACATGGTCTGAGCAAGTTGAATACCGCACAAGATCAAAGTGATCTCGCGACCATAGCGAGTAATTCTGTTTACCCATCCTCTGTCGGGATGACGAAGCCCCATTAACCACATAAGAAGCAAACTTGGAATGCCCATCGCCAAACCCAAATACAACGTACTTGAATCTGGGTAAACAATAGCGAGTAGCTTACTGCCACTATCACGACTTACACCAGCCATGGCAAACACCACCCATGAACGCACAAGAAACATCCATCCCACCCATAAAATGATCGGCGCCTTTAAAAATCCATGAGCGTCATATTGGTCAAACGAATAGCGCACAACATCTTCTTCTTTATGTGATAAAAACGTCACTTTAACCTATCGTTTCAGAGTTGCAAGCCAACAAAGATGAGAACTGAAGTTCATTTCAGCACCTTACACAGGTAAACTAAACAAAGATTTACAGCGACGTTGATGAGAAACATGAAAAAAAGAACTCCTGCCACCCCTGTGCCTTCTCAAGAAACACAAGCCGAAGCGATGAGAATTGCTAAATCCACGCAAAAGCCCGGCCAAACCAAAGAGCAAACCAAGCTTATCGCTCAAGGTATCGAAAAAGGCATCGCGCAATATAAGAAACAACAAAAAGAGCGCAACCGCCAAGCCGATAAAGCGAAGAAAAAACAGCAACGTGAAAAACAACGTCAGCATGAAGAGATTATCGAACAAGACAATATCACCGACGATGCGCCAAACCATTCATCAAGCAAACTGCCTTGGACACTACTTGTTCTGAGCTGGATTGGCTTTGCTGCTTACATAGTATTGGGGAAATAGCTAATGAAACGCCTGTTACTTGGACTTTTTGTCGTGCTTCTAACGGGTTGCACGATGCCTTCTCACCTTACTCATGCTCAAAGTCAAGATGTTCATATTCGCATTGACGCGCAATTCAACCCTGAGCGATGCGAATACAAAGGCGAAGTCACCGGAAGTGAAGGCCATTGGTATAACTACATTTTCATGACTAATGACGCGATGATGCAAGGCGCGATGAACGATTTAAAAAACAATGCAGCGGCTATCGATGCGGACACCGTTTTTATGGTTTCCCCACAAGATTTTATCACTTCATTTAGCGTGCTGGGTTCCGCCTACCGCTGCAATGGATGAGGCCTGAATATGAAAAAAGCCAGCAATTGCTGGCTTATGCACGAAATCCAAGACTGCTAGCGATATCTCTCTCCCGCTCTAGAACCCATTGGCTATCAAAAGGCCCCCAATCTGAAAGTTGATAATAGCCGTCATTATGACGTCGGCCATCTTGAACGAATATGAGTTCAATGCCGATCCCAGGTAACGCCTTGAGTACATCTTGAATAGTACGACGAGGCCACCCCGTTTTTTCGATCAACTTTGGCACATTCGGCCTTTCTAGGTTTTCCACCAACAAGGCCAAATATAGCCGCCTTGCAAAAACAGGACTCAATTCCATTGACACCTCCTAAAATTGTGCTGATTCATTATTTCGTTTTTGCTCAGCGAGGTGTTGCGTTTGATCAATAACTCGACTTTTCCATTTGATTTAGACGAATTTTTATTCGATTTATAGCGCATTCATCGTAAATAAGTTATGTGACATTAGTTATCTCAATCTATCTGAAAATATTTTCCACCGCATTTTGTCAGTTTGATTGCTTCTTGATAGGATGCTTTAACAGCCCAAATCACTTAAGTGCGTCTTAACCGCGCCAGTGAAAAATAGAACAAAGAAAAAGGAAACACTATGTCGATTACCATGTTTGGTATTCCCAACTGCGATACGATCAAAAAAGCCAAGAAATGGTTAGAAGCCGAGGATATTGCTTACGACTTCCATGACTACCGTAAGCAAGGCATTGATGCAGAAATGGTAAGTGAATTTTGTCGCGCTTTAGGTTGGGAACAGGTGCTCAATAAACGTGGCACAACCTACCGCCAATTAGCGCAAGAGCAGAAAGACACACTTAACGAGGAAAACGCCATCGCTCTTTTGGTAGAAAACCCTGCGATGATTAAACGCCCAATTTTAAAAGTGAATGATCAACTTCATATCGGTTTTAAAGCTGATCAATACGCTAGCATTTTCAACTCTTAAATAAAGGAATACTCAAGGATGACAGACAGTCCAGTATTGGCACTTGCTAAAGATCTGATCAGTAGACAGTCCGTAACGCCGGAAGACGCAGGTTGTCAGGATTTGATGATCGAGCGCTTAAAAGCACTCGGGTTTGAAATTGAAGTGATGGTATTTGAAGACACCACGAACTTCTGGGCTCGACGTGGTTCAGAAGCGCCGCTATTTGCGTTTGCTGGCCACACCGATGTGGTACCAGCTGGCAAATTGGAACACTGGAATACACATCCGTTTGAACCGACCATTATTGATGGTTACTTGCATGGCCGCGGCGCAGCTGACATGAAAGGGTCACTCGCTGCTATGGTCGTTGCTGTCGAACGCTTCATTGAAGAAAACCCAGACCACAAAGGCTCAATTGGCTTTTTGATTACGTCAGATGAAGAAGGGCCATTTATCAATGGTACCGTTCGCGTTGTAGAAACGTTGATGGAACGTGGTGAGAACATCGATATGTGTATTGTTGGTGAACCATCCAGCACCGACGTGGTTGGCGATGTAGTGAAAAATGGACGCCGTGGATCCATCACTGGTGATTTAACGGTAAAAGGAACACAAGGTCACGTGGCCTACCCTCACCTAGCCAGCAATCCAGTGCACGAGTCTCTACTCGCGATTCATGAACTCGCGACGACAGAATGGGACAAAGGGAATGATTACTTCCCACCGACTAGTTTCCAGATCCCGAATGTATCGGCTGGCACTGGTGCGTCTAACGTTATTCCTGGCGAGTTCCATGTTCAGTTCAACCTACGTTTTAGTACTGAGCTTAACAATGACGCAATTGTTCAGCGTGTTACCGAAACATTGGACAAGCATGAGCTGGACTACGACCTAAAATGGACATTCAACGGAGACCCATTCCTGACCGATACGGGCGCACTGCTAGACGCGGTTGTAGCTGCTGTGGCCGAAGTCAATGATACGAAGCCAGCGCTACTTACAACTGGCGGTACGTCTGATGGTCGTTTTATTGCTCGAATGGGAGGTCAAGTCGTAGAGTTAGGCCCTGTTAACGCTACGATTCATAAAGTGAACGAGTGTGTGAAAGTCGACGATCTTGAAAAGTTGACGGACATGTACGAAAACACGTTGAAACACCTATTGGCGAAGTAATCAGCGAGAACACAATGACACCAGAGCAACTCACCGGAATCACTGATTCCCATCTTCAATCCACACTAGTGGGGCAAAAGGCATTTATGCTTCACCCTAAAGTAGTCAATGACTTATTGAAGATGATTAATGCCGCAACCGAAGCAGGTTTCAAAATGGAAATCGCCAGTGGTTTTCGTGACTTTAATCGCCAAAAAGCCATCTGGAACGGGAAGTTTTCTGGTGAGTTGCCAATTCTCGATATCAACTCCCGCCCTTTGAATAAAGCAGAGTTAAATGACGAAGAGAAATTGATGGCCATTTTGCGCTGGTCGGCATTGCCCGGAGGAAGTCGTCATCATTGGGGTTGTGATTTTGATGTCTATGCGCGCAATTTATTGCCTGCTGACACCAAACTCAAGTTGGAACCTTGGGAGTATCTTGAAGGCCACCAGCAGGCGTTCTACCAATGGTTAAAAGCCAACCTTGGTCGGTTCGGTTTCTTCTTCCCTTATCAGCATGATTTAGGTGGCGTTTCGATTGAGCCTTGGCACATTAGTCACCGCGCTGTCGGGCAGCAATGCCTCGAGCAGTTGACGCTTGATGTACTCAGAAGCCAGTTGATTAAACAAAATCAGACCGACAACATTGCAGGGATTGACGTCATACTGAATAATTTGGATAACGTCGTTGCCAAATTTATTCACAATATCACGCCGCCGGAGGCTCTATGATAGAAATACTAACCAATCCTTGGGTCATTATTATTGTAGTGTTGAGCGTGGTCATTGGTAATATTGCCGCACTCAAATATACCGCAAAAATGAAGTTTGGTCAGATGGATAAAAGCCGTAAGAACGATTTAGATAAGCTGAACACATTGGATAAACAGCGCTACGCTGAAGAAGATAAAAACAAAAACGAGCCTCGTTAGTTACTCACCAGCTTCATCTCGACACATTTAATCTAAACATCAAAAAAGGGACCACTAGGTCCCTTTTCTATCATTAAGTAAACACGCCGCGTTAAGCTCGCTTTGTTTACTGCTTCACTGTTGCAGCCAATACAGGCGCTAGTGATTTCAAAAACTCTTCTTCTACTGGCTTGCCAGAGGAGTCGGTGATATTGATAGACGTACGGTTGCCTAAATCACCAAGTAAGAATGTGTACTTCCCAGCGGCTAACTCCACTGGTTTAACGCCGATATCGTTCCAGAATTCATCATCCGGAGACGCATATTTCGCAGTGATTGTACCCTGAGACTGGCTACGCTCTTCAATCTTAAAGCCCATCTTAGGTAGAATATTAGGCAAACGTTGCCAAAGCATGTTGTATTGCGCACGCGCGATAATCACAGGAAGTCCGCTGCGGTCTTTACCCATTGTGATTGGGATCTGTTTAACCAACTCTTGCGCTTTACGCTGTGCTTCTTCACGCACTTCTTGGTCGTAGCGAGCGGTGACCAAGTTCGTCATGAATACATTGTAGCGCTCACGGTTGGTCGCCGTTACTTCTTTCACTTGATTGCCTTCACGCCAGTCAATAAGGCTCACCTTAAAGCCGTGTCGACCATTTGCTTCAGCGCGTACGATTTCATATCGGCTGCCAATTTCTAGCTCTTCATCTGGCGAATCCCAAGTCACCCATCCTGTCTCGATGCGAGAGTCTGTTTGGCTTTCAACTGGAATCTCGTTAGCCGCGACCATGTTTTGCACCGTTTGCCAAACTTTATCTAGTTCATCTTTACGAAGTAGCCAAAGTGTCACTTCACCATCACTACTGCGGTCCAAACGTGCACCGGGAATAAGCTCTAGGACTTGTTGAGGTGGACGAATGTCGACATCTTTACCTACACCACCAGCGTAGTTACCCTGAGGGATCTCGTAGTTAGGGTAAAACTGAGGCTGTGCACCCTGTGGGACATTCCACTCACCCAAATTTGGGGAGTTCAAATACTCGAAGTCATCTTTTGCTTGACGACGTTGATTGGCACCACCTGAACAGGCAGTCAATACGAATACAGCTAATGAACTTAACACTAACTGGCTTGAAAGCTTCATCTATACTCCTAAAACACCGAGGGCGCTTTGGCCCCCAGTATGAACTTCAATCCTAGTAACTCAATCTTAATAAATATGGGCGTCTGTTAGCGCCTGCTCGACGATCGGCTGCGATTTTTCAGAAAGCGTAGTTAAAGGAAGACGCAAACCACCTTCTTCAATCAAACCAAGCTTTTGCGCTGCCCATTTTACTGGGATAGGGCTTGCTTCGATGAAAAGGTTTTTGTGTAGAGTCATCAAGCGTTGGTTAATCGCTTCTGCTTCTTCGTACTTACCTTCACTTGCCAAATGGAACATGTCTGCCATGTCTTTAGCTGCAATATTGTTCGTTACCGAGATAACACCATTGCCGCCAAGTTTCACAAAATCCAGCCCTGTCGCATCATCGCCACTTAGTAAGATAAAATCTTCGCCACAAAGTTCACGATGAATTGCAATTCGTTCCAAATCGCCCGTTGCATCTTTTAGAGCCACGATATTATCAAGCTTTGACAAGCGTGCCACTGTTTCTGGCTGCATATCAACAGCAGTACGGCCTGGTACGTTGTACAAAATTAGAGGCACATCACTCGCTTCGGCAATTGCCTTGTAATGTAAAAACAAACCCTCTTGAGTTGGTTTGTTGTAATACGGTGTCACACTCAGGAAGCCAGCAATACCAGAATCAGCCAGTAATTTGCTAAATGTTACTGCCTCATGGGTTGCATTTGCACCCGTGCCAGCAATCACAGGGATGCGACCGTCGGCAAACTCAACAGTTTTATTAACGACCTTTACATGCTCTTCAATGGTCAGTGTCGCTGACTCACCTGTTGTGCCTACTGCCACAATACCGTCTGTACCCGCTTCAACGTGGTACTCTACTAGCTTTTGCAGACCGTCAAAGTCTACTTCGCCATCTGCTTTGAATGGCGTAATCAGCGCTACGATACTTCCTGAAAACATGTTTATCTCCCTCATTTAACTCTTTCTGCATGGTACTGTAATGCGATTGAAAAACACAAGAGCGTAAACTCGCTTACAAAGTACAAATGAATGAATAATTACCAGTTGTTAGAGGTCTAGCAACTTAATTGCTCTATTTGGTTTGATTAACGGCAATATTGATAATCGTGTTGGGCTTTCGAGTGACTTTAGAATCTATCAGTGATTTGGAAAATACTGAAGAGCACAAGCAAGGAAAATATACTCTTTGGTCTTGTTAGCCAAGTCAGATCTAAGTGAATAAAACGGCCAGACAATAGGCAAGCACATCATGCAAACGTTTTGTTTATCCTACAGCCTGCATTTACTGTTTATTTCCCACCGCTCCCCTCAACATCCTCCTGCTTTTTATAGACTAAAAAAGAACTGGCTCGATATTTCTTCGCAATATCTGTGCTAACATCTCTCTATTGAAGAAAGGACAAGAAGCTCATTTATGAAGCAACATCTGGTACTTACAGCAGTTGGAACGGACCGTCCAGGCATTTGTAACCAAGTCGTACAGCTCGTTACTCAAGCTGGTTGTAACATAGTCGATAGCCGTATCGCTATCTTTGGCAGCGAATTTACGCTGATCATGCTCCTGACTGGGAACGCCAGCAGCGTGACTCGAGTTGAAACACAATTGCCCCTGCTTGGCCAAGAACATGACCTTATTACGATCATGAAACGCACAGCGGCGCACGAACTGCTCGATAACAGCTACACCATGGAAGTGTTTATTGAGTCTGAAGACCGCCCTGGGTTAACTGAAAAATTTACTAAGTTCTTCGCTGATCAGCAGATTGGTTTAGACTCTCTTAGCGCGCAAACCATCAGCAAGTCGAAAATTCAACTCGATTCTGACCAGTTTCACATTGCGATTACTGCATCTGTAAGCGCGGATTTTAATTTGATGCAGTTACAAGAAGACTTCGATGAACTTTGTAAGTCGCTCAACGTACAAGGTTCTCTGAATTTCATTAAAAACACACTATAAAGTAAAGGAAATCAAAATGAATACGCTGACAGCAGGCTCGCCAGCGCCAGCCTTCTCTTTGCTCGACCAAGACGGAAATACCGTTTCTCTTGAAGACTTTAAAGGCAAGAAAGTACTTTTCTACTTTTACCCTAAGGCGATGACGCCGGGTTGTACTACACAAGCAAAAGGCCTTCGTGACATCAAAGCTGAACTCGATGCACATAACGTGGTGGTACTCGGCGTAAGCATCGACCCTGTAAAGCGCCTAGGCAAGTTCATCGAGCGCGATGATTTAAACTTCACTCTGCTTTCTGATGAAGACCATGCCGTTGCTGACCAGTTCGGCGTTTGGGGCGAAAAGAAATTCATGGGCAAAGTATACGACGGTCTTCACCGCATTAGCTTTCTGATCAATGAAGAAGGCGTGATCGAACACGTGTTTAACAAGTTCAAAACCAAAGATCACCACGAAGCCGTATTAAACTACTTAAACGAAAACGCTTAAACGCTATTGTTTTTCTACAAACAAAAAGCCCAGCAAACTGCTGGGCTTTCTTTTAACCATCGTACCTTTGGTAACAACTACTCTTGTTCGACAGGTTCGTTTTCTTCCGTGCTTGGTAATGCATGCCATACGGCTTTGACTAATGTCGCTAAAGGAATGGCGAAGAACACCCCCCAAAAACCCCACAGCCCACCAAAGACTAATACAGCCACAATGATAGCAACTGGGTGTAAGTTTACTGCCTCGGAAAACAGAACAGGAACCAAGACATTACCATCAAGCGCCTGGATAATACCGTAAGCAAGCAACAACCAATAAAACGGAGGCGTTAAACCCCATTGGAACAAACCAACGATGGCAACAGGTACAGTAACAGCCGCCGCACCGATATAAGGAATCAAAACCGACAGACCAACGGCTACGGCAAGCAACGCCGAGTAACGAAGATCTAAAAGGGCAAAAGTCACGTAGCTCACACCGCCCACGATTAAAATCTCTAACACTTTACCGCGAATGTAATTTGATATCTGCTCGTTCATTTCATGCCAAACTTTATTCGCCAATTTACGGTTTTTCGGCAGAATACCGCTTGCGATTCGCAGCATTTCTTCTTTGTCTTTAAGCAAAAAGAAGATCAGAAGTGGCACTAAGATCAAATATACCGCTAGCGTTGCAATGCTAACTAATGAAGCAAGCGACCCTTTGACGACACTTTCACCCAGCCCCAATGCTTGGTTTTTGGCGTTCGTCACCACGGTTTCTACTATTTCTAAATTGGCTAGTTCAGGGTGGCGCTCTGGCAATGTGACAATAAACTTTTGTAGCCCGTTGTACATGTTCGGAATATCGTTAATTAGATTACCGACCTGAGTCCAAATCGTCGGAACCAAGCCAAACAACGCAATTAACATTAACCCGACAAAGACCAAGATCACGATAATAACCGACAAAGTGCGCGGCACGCCCATACGACACATTTTGACAACTGGCCATTCAAGTAGATAAGCCAAAACGATCGCGACAAGTAATGGCGCAATCAAGTGTCCAAAGAAGTAAATGGTGATAAAGCCAAACAGCAAGATCGCGACGAGACTTACTGCGTGAGGGTCAGAGAAACGTCGTTTATACCAACGACTAACCATTTCAAACATCTTATGCGGATTCCTTATTGAAGACAGTCAATGTGTAGTGCTCTGATGTAGATTGGCAATCAACCGAGTACCCTTGGGCACTAAGATAGTTCACAATGTCTCGTTTAGAGCTGTTGTCCACCACTTGAATGACAAGTTGATGATACTGCTTTGCTTCTCCTTGAAAGACCTCAGCAGCATGACGCTTTGCAAGTAACAGTGCCATAGGACAACGTTGCTCACGCAAATCAAGTAACATGGATTCCATTGTATTGCTCTGCACTTATGATAGGGTTGTATTGTAACGGCTTTTTGAGCTGGTGCTAGCACTTCTGACATGATTTAACCACATGCTGAAATAGCTCGGATGTAAAATAATTTACGAAACCAATTCATTTATTTCCGGTCTTACTGTTAGCTTATATCCTCACGGATAACCAAAACGTATGTGGCGCTGTTAATAGGCTCTCGACCTGTAACCACATGCTTATGTATTTTGGAGAACCTTTTAAACGTATGTTAAAACGCACTCGCTCGCTAGTTTGCTTATGTCTTGCTGCTGCCATCAGTTCGCCGACAACTTATGCCAATAGCATTGACTTGCCAGACATTGGCACAGCTGCTGGTGGCACGCTTTCAATAGACCAAGAGTTGATTTATGGCGACGCCTATATGCGTATGCTCAGAGCCAGTAAACCTATCGTTAATGACCCTGTCATCAATGAATATATTGACTCTCTTGGGCACAAATTAGTGGCCAATGCGAATGATGTAAAAACGCCGTTCCACTTCTTTATGATTCGCGACCGTAATATCAACGCGTTCGCGTTTTTTGGTGGCTATGTAGCGCTGCATTCTGGGTTGTTTCTTCATGCTCGTTCAGAAAGTGAGCTGGCCTCTGTTGTCGCTCACGAGATAGCGCACGTCACACAACGTCATCTTGCTCGGAGTATGGAAGAACAAGCACGCCGCTCTCCGGCCACATTAGCCGCACTTGCGGGGGCACTACTGCTTTCAATTGCCTCACCCGAAGCGGGGATGGCTGCAATTACAGCAGCAACCGCGGGCAACATGCAAAGTCAAATCAACTACACTCGTGCAAACGAAAAAGAAGCGGATCGCTTTGGTATTTCGACACTAGCAAAAGCCGGTTTTGATGTTCAAGCAATGCCAAGGTTTTTTGGCCGTCTTGCTGATGAGTATCGTTATGCGAGTAAACCGCCACCAATGCTCCTGACTCACCCTCTGCCTGAAGATCGAATTACCGATAGCCGTGCGCGAGCAAGAACCTATCCTCCAATGCGTGTTGTGCCTTCAATAGACTATCATCTAGCTCGCGCGCGCATTGTGGCTCGTTACGCTGGCATTGATGGACAAGCCGCCCTGAGCTGGTTTGAGAGAACCCAAAAGAAAGCCTCTGCGGACATTACACCTGCTTTTGATTATGGTCGAGCACTCGTGCATTTAGACAATAAACGCTTATCTCAAGCGGAACCAATTTTGAAAAAGTTACTGGAACAAGACCCAAGTAACCCGTTTTACTTGGACGCTATGACGGATTTATACATCGAGAAGAAGCAGCCAGAAAAAGCAACCGAGATGCTCCGCAAAGCGTTATCTCGTAACCCTCAAAATAAAGTATTGACCATTAACTACGCCAATGCGCTACTTGAGGACAATAAAAACGATCAAGCCACGCGAGTTCTTCAAAGATACACTCATGACTATCCTGAAGATACAAATGGCTGGCACCTAATATCGAAGAGCTACCACGCGCTGGGGCGTAGCGATGAAGAGTTGGCTGCTCGAGCAGAAATTTTGGCATTGCGAGCAAATTGGAATAAAGCGATTCAATATTATAGTGAAGCAAGTAAAATGGCCAAGTTGGGCAGCTTAGAGCAAGCACGATACGATGCCCGTATCGACCAACTCATGATCCAAAGAGATCGATTCATGGCATTACAATAACGAAATGGAGAAAACCATGTCAGTCGTGATTTATCACAACCCTCGTTGCTCAAAGAGCCGTCAAACACTTGAACTGCTTGAGCAAAATGGTGTTACACCGGAAGTCGTCAAATACCTAGACACACCACTTAACGTGGATGAACTAAAAGCGCTGTACGCCCAGCTTGGCTTTTCATCTGTACGTGAAATGATGCGCACTAAAGAAAGTGAATATAAAGAGCTTGGCTTAGGCGAAGACTCCGTCAGCGATGAGCAATTATTCGAAGCAATGGCGAAAAATCCAAAGTTGTTTGAGCGTCCGGTAGTCGTTGCTAACGGCAAAGCAAAAATTGGTCGCCCACCAGAGCAAGTGTTGGATATTTTATAAATGGATTGCCAGATCCTTATTTTGTATTTCAGCCGTCATGGCTCGACAAAACAACTGGCAAGACAAATAGCAAGAGGAGTCGAATCGACTCCTCAATGCCAAGCAGTTTTGCGTACAGTTGAAGAATTGTCACCTCACTCACACTCCCCTTCTGATCCAATTGTTACTCTAGAGGAACTGAAAACGTGCGACGGTCTAGCGTTTGGCAGTCCCGTCTGGTTTGGCAACATGGCTGCGCCTTTAAAGCACTTCTGGGATCAGACTACATCTTTATGGGTCAGTGGTGACTTAATCGATAAGCCTGCTTGTGTCTTTACCTCTTCGTCCTCGATGCATGGTGGTCAAGAAACAACGTTACAAAGCATGATGACCCCTTTATTGCATCACGGGATGATGGTTTTGGGCATTCCTTATTCCGAGCCAGAGTTACACACTACGCAGTCCGGAGGCACTCCGTATGGCGCCAGCAGTGTAGGCCATGAGGCAACCCTAAGCAGTGAAGAGATTCGCCTGGCACAACAATTAGGCAAAAGGCTGGCAACTGCAGCGTTAAAACTAAAAGTCTGTTAGTAAAATCAAGGATAGTTAATCGATGTCTGACTCTTTAGACCAAACACCACTCGGTACACAGGCTAAAACCTATCGTTACCTGGCTTTATTTGGCAACTTAGCCTTATTAGCCTGGGTCGCTATTTGGCAGCTTGCGTTATCCCCTCACCCTCACCTCAGCAGCACAACACTTGCTATTGCTTGGTGTATTCCGCTACTACTTCCGTTACCTGGTATTTTAGCTGGTAAGCCTTACACTCATGCTTGGGCTAACTTTGTTCTTATGCTGTATTTCTTGCATGCGCTGACCATCCTTTATGTGGATGGGGGTGAACGCTGGCTTGCGGCAGTGGAACTGATACTGACTTCACTCGGTTTCGCTGGCAATATTTTGTTTGCTAGAGCGAGAGGCAAAGAGCTAGGTCTTAAGTTGAAACGCCTCTCTCAAGTAGAAAAAGAAGAAAAAGCGAAATTCAATAAATAACGCCAATTGCAGTCAATCACTGATCATTGGTTCGAATACGAATTTAGAAAACAAAAAGAGTCGCTATTGCGACTCTTTTTTATGCTTACCACATTGGTGTTTGACCCTTGCGTTTCACGCCTGGAACGCTACCAAGGCGATTACGATGCCGAGCGCCACTCGTAGATCAAGTCATACTGTTCTCGGACAGGCTCCACAATCATCGGCTGAGTTGGTTGTGTTTCGTCACTTGCTTCTGCCACAACATTTACTGGTACTTCAGGCTGCGCTTCTTTTGGCGTCACGGCGTCTTTTGCTTCATTACTCTGAACCAATGGCTCTTCTTCTTGAGTTGAAGCTGGGGCATCAACTTCACCTAAAGGATCTTCAAAAACCATTAATTGAGAAATAGAAGAAGCTTCTTTCTCAAAAGCTTGTTGTGATGCCAAAAGGTGGATGTTGAGCGTTAACTCGTCCCCTTGAACACGCTTAATCTCTGTACCCGCAACCGAATTAAGTTGTTTTAACGCATTCTCTAAACGGAAGAAGTCCGTGGCAGAGGTTACATTAAGGACTTTCACTGCTAGCGCTTTTGAAGACTTTCCTGAAACCACAACTGCACTCTTACTTGCATAGTAGTCTGCGATGCCATCCACCATTTCTGCAATAGCATTAGCACCTGATGCAGACCCGCTACGCGGAGAACGTTGCGCTTCTACAATTCTCGTTGGCGACTGGTCGTAGAGTGTCCAACGAATTTGTTCACCTTGAGCTCGTACAACCAAAACGGCGTCAGCTGGGTAGCGCTGGCTGGCTTGACCAATTGGCTCAATAAAGCCGCCCCAAAGATCAGAGACATTAACACCGGTCACATCATCAAAATCCCCAACCGGGATAGTGATTGGTAGGCCTCTTAATTTCGCTGCGCTACGAAGTGCTGCAACATTTGAAGATTCAGAATGCTCCCACGCAATGTTACGATCGTAACCCTGTTCTTCAACCATCCAAACTAAAATATTGGCACGATTTGGCGACCAAGATGGCAATTGTGCTTGTGTTAAAAGAGAGCTGATTTGGTCGTTGTTAAACAACATTTTTAGGCTCGCTTTTCCATCAACCTGCCCATAGCTCAGTTGAGAAATGTAACGCGCACTTGAGCTAAGTGCCTTTTTAATCACTGGATTGCTTAAAGAGGATTGAGAACCGGTCGCTCGAACAATCACATCCTGCATACCTTGTTGACGAGCCAAAGACTCACCGTCGTTCTGCTCACTGTCGATAACCACTTCGGCACGATAGATATCCACCTGAGTTAATGCATATACTGGTAGGGACAACCAACCTATCAGTAAGAGAGCTAAATAGCGCATAGTTTTTATAATCCTCTGAACAAGAACCCGAATAATAAGCAACTATCAAATCTTGAGCAAGGTAAGTACTGAGTAAATTGTCTGTATTATGACCAGCTTTGTTAACTCGGGCCTCAACCAGCGCTTCAGTGCTATTTTTTATAATAAACTCATTGCTTATTAAGCTATCTCAACAAGTTAGGCTGTCCATTTTTCATCTTCACGCAAGACACGTAAAAGAGGACAATTTGCAAGCAAGCAACTCTCAAAAGTGCTATTTGTGAGAAAAATTCAATCGAAAGTTTGATCTATGCAACATTGCAAACGATTGCAGGATGATAGTATTCGCCGGATTTGTCTGCGTATCTTGAAAATAGGGAATTATTATGAAAAACGCGTTACAAGGCGCTCAAATGCTCTTTGTCGCTTTTGGTGCTTTGGTGCTTGTGCCGCTCCTAACTGGCCTTGATCCAAACGTAGCCCTCTTTGGTGCCGGTGTCGGTACTCTCCTCTTCCAATTAATGACTAAACGTTCTGTTCCCATCTTCCTTGCCTCTTCTTTTGCGTTTATTGCTCCTATTATGTTCGGTATCCAAACTTGGGGTATCGGTGCAACGATGGGCGGCTTGATGGCAGCGGGCTTAGTTTATGTGGCTCTAGGGGCGATGATCAAAGTGCGCGGTGTTGGATTTATCCATAAAATTCTCCCGCCTGTTGTCGTTGGCCCTGTGATCATGGTTATCGGCCTTGGCCTTGCCCCAACAGCAGTGAACATGGCAGTAGGTAAAACTGGTGATGGAGCAGCACAGCTAGTTAATGGTGATGCTGCGATCATTATCTCGGCGGTCTCACTGCTCACAACCATTGTACTTAGCGTTTTTGCAAAAGGCTTTTTGAAGCTTGTTCCTATTGTTGGTGGTATTCTTGCTGGTTACTCTGTTTCTCTATTCTACGGTGTGGTTGATTTCACTCCCGTAGAACAAGCGGCTTGGCTAGCCATGCCAAACTTCACCGCGCCAGAGTTCAATATCAACGCAATTTTGTTCATGATTCCTGTCGCTATCGCACCTGCGGTTGAGCACGTAGGTGACATGCTTGCTATCTCAAACGTTACAGGTAAAAACTACCTGAAAAAACCAGGCCTTCACCGCACAATCGCAGGTGACGGGGTGGCAACTATCGCGGCTTCGATGGTGGGTGCTCCACCAAACACCACTTACAGTGAAGTAACAGGAGCGGTAATGCTAACCAAAGCATTTAACCCTGTGATCATGACTTGGGCAGCAATCACCGCAATCGTACTTGCATTGGTAGGTAAGCTAGGTGCGGTTCTTCAAACGATTCCAGTTCCTGTCATGGGCGGCATCATGATTCTGCTGTTCGGCTCTATCGCCACAGTAGGCCTCAACACACTGATCAAGAATAACGTTGATTTACATAAGTCTCGTAACCTAGTGATTGTTGCCGTAACACTTGTGTTTGGCATTGGTGGTATGGCTTTCGGTATTGGTGAGTTCAGTCTACAAGGTGTGAGCCTATGCGGTATCGTGGCAATTATTCTTAACCTTGTGCTACCAAACGATTTAGGTGAAAACCACGTTGTGGATAACGCACAAATGGAAGAAGAAAGCGTGAAATAGTTCGTTTGCGCCGCTTTATTAGTTGGCGTGTCTTACTCTTCTCCTCTTGTAGATACAAAAAAGGCTTGGTTTTCACCAAGCCTTTTTCTGTTCAGTCATAGTAATACATCAAAGAATTACTTAGTACCGAAGATCTTATCACCTGCATCGCCTAGACCCGGAACGATGTAGCCTTTGTCATTAAGCTTCTCATCGATTGCCGCAGTGTATAGCTCAACATCTGGGTGTGCTTTTTCTAGCGCTTCAATACCTTCTGGTGCAGCAACAAGTACCAGCACTTTGATTTGGTTACAACCTTTCTCTTTTAGGAGATCGATCGTAGCAATCATAGAACCACCTGTTGCAAGCATTGGGTCAACAACAAGCGCAATACGCTCCTCGATGTTTGAAGCAAGCTTGTTGAAGTAAGGAACTGGCTCAAGCGTTTCTTCATCACGGTAAATACCCACAACACTGATACGTGCGCTTGGCATGTGCTCAAGAACTCCATCCATCATGCCTAGACCTGCACGTAGGATTGGCACTACGGTTACTTTTTTACCTTTAATCTGGTCTACTTCTACCGGACCGTTCCAACCATCAATGGTCACTTTTTCTGTTTCAAAGTCTGACGTTGCTTCGTAAGTAAGTAGGCTACCGACCTCAGTCGCTAACTCACGAAAACGTTTTGTGCTGATGTCACCTTCTCTCATTAGACCAATTTTATGTTTTACTAGAGGGTGCTTTACTTCAACAACTTTCATGTCCATCTCCGGCTATAGTTGGCAATATTTAAACAAACCTTCAGATTATACATGATTTTCACAGGGATATCAGGATAAATCACTAAAGAAAAAAACAGACGCAAACGTTTGCTATCTATGTTTAAGCACTGTTAGAATAGCGCCGTTTTCATATCCAACTTAATACCGAGGACTTCCCTGTGAGTGGTAACAACTCTTCTCTTAGCTATAAAGACGCTGGTGTAGATATTGATGCAGGCAACGCGCTTGTGGATCGTATTAAGGGTGCGGTAAAACGTACTCGTCGCCCTGAAGTTATGGGTGGTATCGGTGGTTTTGGCGCGCTATGCGAATTGCCAACTAAATACAAACAACCTGTACTGGTTTCTGGTACTGATGGCGTTGGCACCAAACTTCGCCTAGCACTGGATATGAACAAGCACGACACGATCGGCATCGACCTAGTGGCAATGTGTGTAAATGATCTTATCGTGCAAGGCGCAGAGCCACTGTTTTTCCTAGATTACTATGCAACAGGCAAACTAGACGTTGATACCGCAGCGGATGTTGTTTCAGGTATCGCTGAAGGGTGTGTTCAAGCAGGTTGTGCCCTAATTGGTGGCGAAACTGCGGAGATGCCGGGCATGTATGAAGGCGAAGACTACGACGTAGCTGGTTTCTGTGTTGGCGTAGTAGAAAAAGAAGACGTGATTGACGGCACGAGAGTCGCTGCTGGTGATGCACTTATCGCTGTTGGCTCAAGCGGCCCACACTCAAACGGTTACTCCCTTATCCGTAAGATCCTAGAAGTATCTGGTGCAGATAAGAGCGAAGAGCTAGCAGGCCGCACTATTGGTGAGCACCTACTAGAACCAACAAAAATTTACATCAAGTCAGCACTTAAGATGATTGAGAAACACGACATCCATGCGATTTCTCATATCACTGGTGGTGGTTTCTGGGAAAACATCCCACGCGTACTGCCTGAAGGCACGAAAGCAGTTATCGATGGTAACAGTTGGGAATGGCCAGTTATCTTCAAGTGGCTACAAGAGAAAGGCAACGTCGACACACACGAAATGTACCGCACATTCAACTGTGGTGTAGGTCTAATCGTCGCACTACCGAAAGACCAGGCAGATGCAGCAGTTGCTCTTCTTAAAGAAGAAGGCGAAAACGCGTGGGTGATTGGTCAAATCGCACAAGCAAACGCGAACGAAGAGCAAGTTGAAATCCAATAATTTGCAAATCGAGCTCAAAAGATAAGAAGAATGAGGACACTAGATGACTAGGTCCTCATTTTGCTATCTATAACACTAAAAACCATTCTATTAGTAGGTAGTTTAGAAGCTACATAACTCCAACCTACAATACCAAGGCGCTCTCGACATCATGAAAAACCATACCCTAAAAAACATTGTGGTCCTCATCTCGGGTAACGGAAGTAACCTGCAAGCTATCTTGGAAGCTTGCGAAGACAGCATGCCAAACGCACGAGTGGCAGCCGTGTTCTCTAACAAAGCAGATGCTTTTGGTTTAGAACGTGCAAAAAAGTTTGATGTGGACGGTCACTTTGTCGACCCTAAAGCATTCAGATCGCGTGAAAGCTTTGATGCAGAGCTAATGAGTCAAATAGATGAATACCAACCAGACGTGATTATTCTTGCTGGTTACATGCGCATTCTGAGCAGCGCATTTGTTTCTCATTACATGGGTAAGATGATCAATATCCACCCTTCTCTTCTACCAAAATATCCTGGGCTACACACACACCAGAGAGCAATTGATGCTAGCGACAAAGAACATGGTACGAGTGTGCACTTTGTAACGGAAGAGCTTGATGGTGGCCCTGTCATACTGCAAGCAAAAGTTCCTGTGTTCGAAGACGATGATGCTAGTGTACTTGCGGCACGTGTTCAGGCGCAGGAGCACCGAATCTACCCTATGGTGGCTAAGTGGCTGGTAGACGAGCGGTTGATCATGAAGGATGGTAAAGCCTATTTAGATGGCGCAGAGCTTGGCGTACATGGGTACGCCTCAGATGAGTAGCCCTGAATAATAAACTCCAAGCACAAAAGAGCAGCCTGAGGGCTGCTCTTGGTTGTTTTAATACTTATAAACTTGATTCAAAAAAGCCGTAGTGAGACTAGAAACCTAAAACCCAACATTCTAAAAAATCCCATAACCACTTGAGTAACATAACACTCGGAAAGTAGATTCTGAATCTGGTTCGTTCTTCACCGTTCAGACTGACGAGGTGTTTTATGAGAAATTTCTATCAGTTACGTCTTTACAGCAAGCCTTAGCGAGACTAGGACTCTACTACCAGCACTCTAGAAAGTAAGAATGCTCATCCGTATCCGCCCTCGGTTTAAAACGCATAAAAATAAAGCTCGCGATTGAGCGAGCTTTATTTTTATATTCAGAGTAAGAGACCATCACTCTAACGGTTCGGTTGGCGCTTGATTGCCTGGCTTAGCCGCCGCAAACGGCACATTTACCAGTTCAGAGGCATTATTTTTGACTAGTTCACCTAGGTGAAACAAGCCGTATTCGCCAGGTTTCATACGCTGCCAAGCTTCGTTGCCCGTCAAAGGTTGAGTTGCGATCACAGAAACGATGTCGTGTGGCGTTGTTTCTTCTTGGAAGTTAATTTCCACATCTTCATCAAGCAACGCGGCTTTTCCAAACGGTGCGCGTCTTGTGATCCAATACAAATGATTGGTGCAATACGTCATTACATACTCACCATCACTCAGAAGCATGTTAAATACACCCTTCTCTTTTAGCTCATCACAACATTTAGCAACATATAAGAATACCGACTCCATATCCTTTGGTGGCTCAGGATATCGATCTTCCATTTGCTTCAACAACCAGCAAAATGCCAGTTCACTATCTGTCTCACCGACAGGTCTATGTCGACCTGTATGCAAGTCTTGGTAGCCAGAGAGCTGACCGTTATGCGCAAACGTCCAATACTTACCCCACAGCTCACGTGTAAAGGGATGAGTATTTTCTAAATTAACACCACCACGATTCGCCTGTCGGATATGACTAACGACCGCACGACTTTTGATGGGATAATTTTGTACCAACTCTGCTATTTTAGACTCACAACTTGGCTTGGGATCTTTGAAGGTTCGAAAGCCCTTCCCTTCGTAGAAGGTGATCCCCCATCCGTCACGGTGTGGGCCGGTTCGACCTCCACGCTGCATGAGCCCAGTAAAACTGAAACAAATATCCGTTGGAACATTAGCGCTCATACCGAGCAATTCACACATGGCTTAAAAAACTCCCTAACAACACAGCTCGAAACGGTGGCCGTAAAACGGTTATTCCATCTCTTTTTCAATCAACTGGATGATGATATGAATAATCTTAATATGAACTTCCTGAATGCGGTCTGCATAACCAAAGTGTGGCACGCGGATTTCAATATCTGCAAGGCCTGCCATTTTGCCGCCATCTTTGCCTGTTAGCGCAATCGTCTTCATGCCTTTAGCTTGCGCTGCCTCAATCGCTTTCAGGATGTTACCTGAGTTACCTGACGTCGACAGACCAAACAGTACGTCACCTTTTCGACCAACCGCTTCTACATAACGTGAAAACACGAAGTCATAACCAAAGTCATTACTCACACAAGAAAGGTGGCTTGGATCTGAAATAGCAATACCAGCATAGCCAGGACGATTTTCTCGGTAACGGCCTGTTAGCTCTTCGGCAAAGTGCATTGAATCACAGTGAGAACCACCGTTACCACATGACAATACTTTACCATCTTGCTTGAATGAGTCAGCAATCATTTTCGCCGCTGCTTCGATTTGCGCAATGTTATGGTCATCGCTTAAAAATTTGTTGAGCACTTCAGCAGCTTCGTTTAATTCACTTCTAATCAGATCATGGTACATAAGACGTTCTCTTTATTATTTCGGCTTCAGTCAGCTCTAGACTCACTGAGCAAATTGTTCTGATACCAATTTGGTATCGGACATTTCATAAACCTGAACTCGGGTTTGATTACTCTGAGTTTACCCACAAACGAGAATTAGTGTCGATAGTGAACCAACAGATTTAGATTAGTGATGGTAATAAACTTGTCAACTTGCTCATGAAACCATCACTCAAATCTCAACTTTAGAATTTTAACTCTACTTAGATCACTTTTTATCCAATCTTATGTTTTACATTTCCTTAATATTTTGATTACACTTAAATCAACTGGTTAGACCTCTTACCTAACATACAGACGTACAAAACTTATAAAGTCTGAAAAGGAAAATATATATGGACATCTTGCTCTCAATCATCACGATGGCGATCGTGCTAGGCATTACGCTCTACCACCGCATGTCTCTCGTGAAATCTATTAGCTTACTCACCGCGGCCATGCTGGCTCTTACAGTAGCAGGTACTGTCGGCGTTATTGGTTGGGCTATTTACGTTCTCGCCGCAGCTGTGCTCGCGGTTCCTGGCGTACGTCAGTCTTTAATTAGCCGTAAAGCGTTAGTGCTTTTCAAGAAAGTGCTGCCAGCTATGTCTCAAACCGAAAAAGAAGCGTTAGACGCAGGTACCGTCTGGTGGGAAGCCGAACTATTTAAAGGCAAACCAGAGTGGCAAAAGCTACACGCGATTCAAGCACCTAAGTTAAGTGCGGAAGAACAAGCCTTTTTAGACGGCCCCGTGAATGAAGTGTGCGCCATGGTGAGTGATTTCCAAGTGACCCATGAACTCGCGGACTTACCGCCAGAAGTTTGGCAATACCTGAAAGATCATAAGTTCTTCGCCATGATCATTAAGAAAAAGTACGGTGGTCTGGAATTCTCAGCATACGCGCAATCTTTGGTGCTACAAAAATTAACGGGTGTTTCTGGCGTTCTATCGTCTACCGTTGGTGTTCCTAACTCTTTAGGCCCTGGTGAACTACTGCAACACTACGGTACTGAAGATCAAAAAAATCATTACTTACCGCGTTTAGCTGAAGGTAAGGAAATCCCTTGTTTCGCCTTAACGAGCCCAGAAGCGGGTTCTGACGCAGGCTCTATTCCAGATTACGGTGTGGTCTGCAAAGGCGAATGGGAAGGAAAAGAAGTACTGGGTATGCGCCTGACTTGGAACAAGCGCTACATCACCCTAGCGCCAGTCGCAACCGTACTAGGCTTAGCATTTAAACTTCGCGACCCTGAAGGTTTACTTGGTGACAAAGAAGATCTTGGCATCACTTGTGCGCTTATTCCAACTGATGTCAAAGGTGTTGAGATTGGTAACCGACACTTCCCACTCAATGTGCCATTCCAAAATGGTCCAACGCGCGGTAAAGACATCTTTGTTCCTATCGATTTCATTATCGGTGGCGAAAAAATGGCGGGCCAAGGTTGGCGTATGCTGGTTGAGTGTCTGTCGGTTGGACGTGGTATCACACTACCTTCAAACTCAACAGGTGGCATCAAAACTGCGGCAATGGCAACCGGTGCTTACTCACGTATTCGCCGTCAGTTCAAACAGCCGATCGGTCATATGGAAGGAGTTGAAGAACCATTAGCACGCTTGGGTGGTAATGCTTACGTGATGGATGCAGCAAGCAACTTAACCGTTGCGGGTATCGACTTAGGTGAAAAGCCTTCAGTAATCTCAGCTATCGTGAAGTATCACTGTACGCACCGCGGCCAGCAAAGCATCATCGATGCAATGGACATCGTAGGCGGTAAAGGTATCTGTATGGGACCTTCTAACTTCCTAGCTCGTGGTTACCAAGGTGCGCCAATCGCGGTAACGGTTGAGGGTGCTAACATTCTAACACGCTCAATGATCATCTTTGGCCAAGGCGCAATCCGTTGCCATCCGTACGTTCTTGAAGAAATGAACGCGGCGTATTCTGAAGCAAGTAATGCTGTCGAGAAATTTGATAAAGCGCTTGCTGGTCACGTGAGCTTTACAATGAGTAACCTAGTGCGCAGTATCTGGTTTGGTTTGAGCGACGGTCTGGGCTCTTCATCACCAACCAAAGATGCAACCAAGCGTTACTACCAACAATTGAACCGTTACAGTGCAAACCTTGCTCTGCTATCGGATATCTCAATGGCAGTGCTAGGTGGCTCTTTGAAGCGTAAAGAGCGTCTATCAGCGCGTCTTGGTGACATTCTAAGCCAGCTATATTTGAGCTCTGCGACGTTGAAACGCTTTGAGCAAGATGGCCGCCCAGTCGAAGATTTACCATTAGTACACTGGGGTCTACAAGACAGTTTGAAACAAGCTGAAGTGGCAGTAGATGAATTCTTAGCAAACTTCCCGAACAAAGTAATTGGCCGTGCGCTACGCGTATTAATCATGCCATTTGGTCGCGTACGCAAAGCACCAAGCGATAAACTAGACAGTAAAGTGGCACGCATTCTACAAACGCCAAGTGCAACGCGCTCACGCATTGGTCGCGGTCAATACCTTGAACCAACCGAGCACAACGCAGCAGGTAAGATTGAGCTTGCACTATCAGTCATTCTTCAAGCCGAGCCTGTGTTTGACAAAGTATGTAAAGCGCAGGGTAAGCGTCGCCCATTCTTACGTTTGGATATGATTGCTCAGGAAGGGCTAGAGCAAGGCTTTATCACGCAAGAAGAAGCCGATCTACTCAGAGAAGCGGAACAGCATCGTCTAGATACAATCAACGTTGACGATTTTGAGCCGGAACTGCTTGCCGCAAAGCCGCTATACCCTCAGATGGATAGTGTCGCGTAACTCTAGAATCTGAGACCACAAACGGGAGTATCAGCTCCCGTTTTTTATTGCTTCCAGAATCGGATTCATAACACCTCACACTACAAAGCCCCCCTGCGCAATAAAATCCTCGCACTCCAATCTTTTCCCCGATTTCCAGTGATAACTAACTCACAGACGTTCCAACTAAGCGGTGTATACTTTAAGTAACTCACTCACATATATGGTAAATCCGTTGGCTAAAATATTACTCGCACAGTGGTTCCCAGGGCTTGTTCAGCTTAAGCATTATCAAAAAGAATGGTTTGTTAACGACTTTAGAGCCGCCTTTTCTGTTGTCGCGGTTGCACTGCCAGTTGCCATAGCTTATGCACAGTTAACTGGTGTATCCGCAATTGTCGGTCTGTATTCGTGCGTACTGCCAATGTTGGTTTACGCCATGATGGGCACATCTCGACAACTCATTGTCGGACCCGATGCAGCAACCTGTGCAGTGATCGCTGCTGTTGTGACACCACTTGCCGCAGGTGACCCCACAAAACATTGGCAGTTGGTTATGACCATGACAGCGATGACGGGGATTTGGTGTGTACTGGCAAGTCGTTTCAAGCTAGGAGTATTTGCAGATTTCCTTTCTCGCCCGATTCTTTTGGGTCTACTCAACGGTGTTGCTCTCACAATTATCGTTGGTCAGTTTGCGAAAGTAGTCGGTTTGAAATACGAGCAACGTTATTTACTGGAACGTTTATGGGAAGCTCCACAACGATTAACCGATCTTCATTGGCCTACTGTAACTCTGAGTATCGTGACAGTTGTCGTTTATTTGCTCACCAAACGCTACCGACCAACTTGGCCTGCTGCCATGCTGGCGATCCTCGTAACTACTGCGTCAGTTTGGTTTTTCCATTTACAAGAGATGGGCGTATCGGTTGTCGGACTCACTCAAGGTGGCTTCCCTCAGTTTCAAACACCGGAATTTGAGCTAGGTGAAGTTCGTGAACTAGTAGTCCCGGCGCTCAACCTTGCGATTGTCAGTTTTGTTAGCATGATGCTCACCGCCCGCAGTTTCGCGGCTAAAAACGGTTATGATATTGATGCAAATAAAGAGTTTCAGGCGTTGGGTTTTGCCAACATTGCCTCAGCGTTTTCACAAGGTTTCGCAATAAGCGGCGCTGACTCACGCACAGCCGTCAATGATGCAAATGGCGGTAAATCTCAATTAGTTTCGATTGTCGCCGCAATCACCATTGCCATTATTGCGGTATTTATTTACGAGCCTTTACAGTTCATCCCTATCGCTTCACTTGGTGTTGTATTGATCATTGCGTCCCTATCGCTGCTCGATCTTAAAGCAATTTGGAAATTAAAATCTCGTGACAAAGATGCATTTTATCTGGCCATCATTACTTTTATTTCTGTGTTGATCGTGGGTGTAATACCGGGGATCACTTTGGCGGTACTGTTAGGGCTGTTTCAATTTTTACGGATTGTCATGCGACCGAGTGATCAGCTACTTGGCTTGGATGAAAAAGGTACCATTCGGACAATCGACGACTCAGGAAAAGCTTCGCCTATTCCTGGAATGGTGATTTACCGCTTTAACTCACCGCTAACTTACTTCAATGCTCCTTACTTTAAACGTAGAGTGTTAGAGCAGGCAGAGCATCACAAAGACGCAAGTTGCGTTGTCATCGACGCCGTGTCGAGCTTTACTCACTTGGATCTCAGTGTGATGGCAACACTGGCAGATATTCACAATACTTTGAAAAAGAGAGGCGTACGCTTAATCCTAGCAGGAAGGAAACGATGTCTTCGTCAATGGTGTGAGCTTACTGGTATCAGCACCAGTGAAGGAGGCATCTTACTGCGAGCTGATATGTACCTTGCCATTAAACTTAGTGGCTGTTACATCAGTGCTGTGGGTGAGGGACAAATTCCTACTGTTCAAAAAGAGCCTGATTTAGAGCAGCCACCCAAACCAATTCCAGAAGTGGCTTAAATAGAAATTTAATATAGAAAACAGGAAATTAAACTCCTGTTTTCTAGTGCTTATCTTCACAGCTGAATACGTGTTATGCCTTTGGCTTAAACTTTTTTGTCATCCCTTGGCTTTTAGGAGCCACCAGCCTATAACCAAGCTTTTCGTAAAAGACCGGTTCATCAGCAATCATAGAAACGTAAGAGCCTTCAAGTGCAACAGAAGAAAGATAACCGTCGATGTATTCCATGACTTTTCTACCTAAACCGTTACCTTGATAATCAGAATCAACGGCAACGTCGACAATTTCGAAGTTACACGCCCCGTCACCAACAACCCGACCCATTGCAATGAGCTTTCCTTCATCCCGAACAGATACGCCATATAACGAATTGGGTAGACCAATTTCAGCAGCTTTCAACGATTTGGGTGATAGCCCGGCTTTGACACGCATATCACAGTATTCTTTCGGGCTTGGCACATGCTCTTCATATCTTATTGTCATTATGTACTACTCCTTTGTATCACCTTGGAGCTTACATAACTAAACTGTATAAATAAACAGTTAGACGTTGGAAAGATGTTCCCATTAAGCACACAAAGTATCAGGTCTAGAAAAGAAGCCACCGACAACTCTGACGCCATAATAGATATAAGTTGCTCTGAAGCTAGACATTCCTTTTTCTAAACATGTTTCTCTCAACAACGTATCCGCATGCTTTCGAGCACTTTGTGGCAACACCTCTTCCCTCATGAGTTGGTAAAGAGCATCATGCACTAAAGAAGCTTTCATAATGTTTTTTGTGTCTAACGCTGGCCCACTCGCTCCATCCCATGCATAGCCCTTTTTAATCGTTAACACGCCTTGTTTGGACAAACTAAGAAAAGGGCTGTCATACGCGTTACTCACTGAAATGTGAGTCTCAATCTTTTCTTCAGAATGGAGAGTGTATTTATACTTCTGACGCTTTTTGTATTTCATAACCTAACCGCCTAGCTAACTTCAGTGGGAGGAACGGAGATGACTCTCAAATTAGAGTTTCTCAGAGAGTTTTTTCAAATAGGACTTAGCAAGCTCATGGTTATCTCTGCTCAACCACTTAATACAATCAAAGAGTTCCCAGATCAGTCCTTGATCACCACTGGTATAAACTGGGAAATCTTCATGCTTTGGCGCAGGTTCATCAGTAACCATGCCCCCAATCACATCAGCTTTATCAAATAAAGTCTTAAATGGCTTAGAAAGTTTGAAGGGCTCACAGAGATCTAAACAATGAATCTCTGCACTGGTTAGGTCATTAAAAATGTATTTTTTGAAACACGCATTTTCGTTGTGCTCTCCCTCAAGGCGATAAAAAATGTCTTTATTAGCTTCAAACTGGGTAAAGCAAGGCTCTGAGGCTTTATGGAAGTTGTTTTGAGTAAATACAACAACATCAGCGTCCGAAATACGGTCACCTTGTCCTGATGACAATGAACCAAGCAATACCGCGGCAACAACGTCTTTTTCAGAACAAAAGGCATCATAAGCTGACTCAACCAAGGCCTTTTGTCGTGGTAAATGTTCTAGTCCTAACTCTCCAATTGTCATAATTCACTCCGTCGATACGCACTAAAATAAAGTCGAAACGTAAACAGTATCATGCGAGCTTTATTATGATTAATCAACGTTAAATCATGGTGTTACTTTAAAATAAAATGATTAATGACCATGAGAAATATCAAATTCTGTCTCAAACTTAAACTGAAAAAAACGGAGCCGATTGGCTCCGTTTCTCGCTTTATGTGTTACTACTATTTCTTTGGCACTTCTAACTGCATCTCTGGCATGGCATCGCGCTTCGCTTTAATTTTGCGCCAGACTATCCATGCAATGATCACAATCAGCAGCATTATCACATTACCCACCGCGATAATAATCATGCTGCGCTTACGCTCAGCCTCCCGCTCAGCGATAATTTGCTTTTCCATTTCAATACGACGCTGCTCGGCTAATTCAGCTTCTTTTGCAATTCGAGCAGCTTCTAGATCAACTTCATCAACAACACTGAAGGTTTGCTCTGGGATAGGAAACGCCAACGAGCGCTGGGTTGCAAAATCAGTGGCAAAGATCTCGCCGCGCCAGGCGTACTTACCAAGTTCAGAATCGTTATTGAGGTTCAACGTAACTCTCATTCCATCTTTAGAGACCTGTCCTTGGCTGTAACTAATGAAACCATCGGGAGCGTCCTTTTTCACTGTGACTGCTATAGAGCCTGGTGCAATCATACCTTGCTCGCCACTCACCACTAATTGGTGTGGCTTATCGGAATTACGAGCCTGAATAAAAGTACGAGAGATTGGGTTCGGATAAACCAAGATGACTTGTTCTTGCGCTCGTAAGAATACGCCATTGCCAGACGTGATGCGCGCGCGGTACTTACCAGGCTCAACGTCTATTGGGAGCTGAACCGTAAACACACCATCCCCTGCTTTTTCATCCAAGCCTCGGCCGTCATCAGAAAACTCACCCACAACCATCGGCACTGGACGTGCTTCTTTGATCAGCTCATCTTCATTTTCGACAAACTTGGTAAATGTCACGCGCAGATTCACGCGATCAAGGAAGTCGCGCAGTACAAGAGGTTTGCCGTCGGAGGTCAGGCGAGCTGTAAACTTAAGCGCTTCCCCATTATATAATCGGTTTGGGAACAGATCCGTACTGAGCTTTAGGTGAGAAATTAAGCGGATGTTATTTTTAGGCGTAACTTTCCCCACAGCCTGCCATGGACCTGGCATAGGGTTATCAACGGAAATAATATCGAGTGAGGCTTCTTGATACCAACGTACATTGTCGTAAGAGCCCCAAGCATAGTATTTTTTACCGTCAGGACGGACTAAAACAACTGGCTGAGAACTTTGCTCACGATAAACCAAAAACGTGATCTGCTCGATGGTTGGATCAACTCGAAAGCGATTGTCTAACAAAGACATTGTAGATTCACTCGCAGCACTCGAGAGACTACTCCATATCGCTAAAAACGCGACCAACAAAGCCCTCAACATAGCTTCTCCTATTGATGCCAAATACAGTCGTTCACCAACTCTAATCTTTTTTGGTGAGCTTCTAGTTCATCGGCACTTGCGCGCAAAACCTTTAGCGCTTTTCTTCCTTCAATACGACGAATGGTTTCTACTCCACCCTCTTGTTTATTCGCGTTAAATTCTAGACTCGTTTGACCACCCGTCATAAAGAGGTAAACGTCGGCTAGAATCTCCGCATCGAGCAAAGCTCCGTGGAGTGTACGGTGCGAGTTATCAATACCGTAACGTTCACATAAGATATCAAGGTTGTTTCGCTTACCAGGGAAGATTTTCTTCGCCATTGCAAGGGTGTCGGTCACCTTGCAGTAGTCGTCCGTTTTGCCGATGTTAGGATCGAGCATGCCAAACTCGTAATCCATAAAGCCGGTATCGAAGGGCGCGTTGTGGGCAACAAGTTCTGCGCCTTTAATAAACTCAAGAAACTCTTGGTGCACGCTCGCGTATTCCGGTTTATCAACCAAGAATTCATCCGTAATACCGTGAACTTCAACCGCTTCTGGTTGGATTTCACGATCGGGTTTTAAATAAACGTGGAAGTGACGACCAGTCAGCTTACGGTTGATGATCTCCACGGCACCGATTTCAATAATGCGGTGTCCCATGTAGTGAGGACCACCCTCGCGGTTCATACCTGTGGTTTCGGTATCGAGAACGACAATGCGGTTATATTCAGAATTGCTGCTGGTATTCATAAGGTTATGTATGTCAGACTATGCTTTATTAAATGTTTCGGCTAATAGTACCAAAAAATATGACCAAACACGTTGAGATTTTCACTGACGGTTCTTGTTTAGGTAACCCAGGACCAGGTGGTTACGGCATAGTATTGCGTTACAAAGACGTAGAAAAGACACTTTCCAAAGGCTATACGTTAACTACCAACAACCGCATGGAAATGTTGGCGGCTGTCGTCGCGCTGCAGACGCTAAAACAACCTTGCAAAGTCACTTTAACGACTGACAGCCAATATGTGCGCCAAGGTATTACTCAGTGGATCCATAACTGGAAGAAGCGTGGTTGGAAAACAGCGGATAAAAAACCCGTGAAGAATGCCGATTTATGGCAAGCTCTAGACAAAGAAACCGCACGCCATCAAGTTGAATGGCATTGGGTAAAAGGCCACGCGGGCCATCGTGAGAACGAAATGTGTGATGAGCTAGCCCGGACTGCTGCAGAAAACCCAACTGAGGAAGATACAGGTTACCAACCCTCTTAGCGAGATTCTTTCCTCATAGTGTTACCCTCTCGATTCATCACCCCAAGTGGTGTGAGCTTTTTCTTCAAGCGCCAATGCGGTTTGATAGGCTTGAGAGGGTATGTCCGTTTCCGCGCGACTATGTAATACAAACTCCCAGCGGGTGATGCCCAATCACCAAGACTATTTTCCAACCATGTCCACATCGTACGGTAACGTTTCATCGGAAACAGCGCATAACGATCACAATGAATCACTTGATAATTAAGTAACCCTAACCAATCTTTGATGCGGTTCGACGTAAACATTCGTCCACTCCAAGGCAAATTATGTTTACGCCATGGAAGCAAACTCGCTAATCCAGTCAAGCTTAATGGGTTGAATCCAGTAATAATTACATAGCCATCATCCATCATCACTCTATCGACTTCACGCAACAAACGGTGTGGATCGCTTGCATAGTCGAGCTGATGAGCGAGTATCACAACATCAAAGCTTTTTTCCAAAAAGGGTAATTCGTAACCATCCGCAATCACATTATGCAACGGGTTCTGGATATCTACGTTGACTTGGTGTTGAATGTTACAATTACAGCTGGTTAGCTCACAGCTCAACCCGCCCAGTTTGAGCATATGGTAGCCGAAGAGTTTCGGGCACCATTCATCAAGTCGGGTCTGGATTGACTCAAGCACCCACGGACCGTTGTTCATTGCTGACCAAGTCGACGGGTGTGGTATAGTTTTGTTGCTGAGTGCTGGTTTCATTAACCACCTGACTAAAATGGGTGACGGAGAACGAATCGTGTTAGAGATCAAAAGCATACCCGCATTTAATGATAATTACATCTGGCTGATACAAAATAGCGATAAGCGCTGCGCAGTCGTTGATCCGGGCGATGCGAAGCCAGTATTAGAATTTCTGCAGGCTAACGAATTAACTTTAGAAGCGATTTTAATTACGCACCACCACAACGATCACATTGGTGGCGTTCCAGACTTAGTGCGTGCATTTCCTAACGTCGCCGTTGTGGGCCCAAAATCAGAACCAATTCCAACCCTAACGACACCAACGGAAGAAGGCGACAAGCTAGAGTTGTTTGGTGAGATTTTCTTAGTACTTGGGTTACCCGGTCATACTTTGGGCCATATCGGTTACGTTGGGGACGGAAAACTGTTTTGCGGTGATGTGCTCTTTTCTGCTGGCTGCGGTCGTGTTTTTGAAGGTACGCCTGAGCAAATGTTTGAATCACTGAGCAAACTAACGTCTCTACCAGAAGAAACTCAAGTCTTCTGCGCGCATGAATACACCGCGAGTAACGTGGCGTTTGCTCTAGCGGTTGAACCTGACAATGAGCAACTTCGCCAATATCGCGACGATGTAAACCGACTGCGAGCACTCAACATTCCGACACTTCCAACAACAATACGCAAAGAAAAGTGGATTAATCCGTTCTTGCGAACCTCGAACCCTGACGTGGTTCAATCTGTTGCTAGTCGCATTAAAAATAGCGATCCATGCTCGGTTTTTACTGCTTTACGCGAGTGGAAGAACGAATTTTAACCATTTTCTGCTTGTAAGTTTGCAAGACCCCAGTATTATCAGGGACTGATTTTTCGAGAAGCGCCACTGGCGCTTCTCTTACGTTTGGGGTTGATATAAATCTATTTGAATTTCTCCCCATTGCATAATTAGAAGCTCTTTGCCTCTATAAATTAGTTAGTGTTTAAAAGATGTCTATTATCTTGCGACTGCCACGCACATTACGTTGCGCGACAGGCAGGTGAAGATAAACAGGCCCTAAATAGGCTGAATCCATGCGTTTGAAGTATACTTGGGCGTTGGCGTTGTTATTATCTGGCTGTCAATTGACTCAGTCAGATTCAACGTCTTCTACACCAGAAACCAATAAATCTGAGCAGACTGCAAAGCAAAATGCAGTAAAAGCTCAACCGGGCAATAAATCGTCACTAGCAAAAAAATCCGCTAACGACGCGCCTAAAGTTCTCTCCCCCCAAGAACAAGAAGATGTGTGGCAACGTATCGCCATGCAGCTGGACATGGATATCCCAAACCACAAGAAAGTGGACTACTACCGTACGTGGTATTTAAAGCACCCAAATCACCTTTACACGGTATCTAAGCGTGCTACCCCTTTTCTATACATGATCACAAAACGTATCGAAGAGCGCGGACTCCCAATGGAGCTTGCTTTACTTCCTGTAGTGGAAAGTTCATTCGATGCCTTTGCCTACTCACACGGTAGTGCAGCTGGGTTGTGGCAATTTGTCCCAGGCACCGGAAAAATGATGGGATTAGAGCAAAACTACTGGTATGACGGTCGCAGAGATGTGGCAGCAGCAACGGATGCAGCGCTGGACTACCTAGTACAACTAAACGAGCGTTTTGATGGTAACTGGGAACATGCAATCGCCGCTTATAACAGCGGTGGTGGCCGTGTTTCTAGCGCAATTCGTAAGAATAAAAAGCTCGGTAAACCTATCGATTTCTTCTCATTAGACTTACCAAAAGAGACCAGTAGTTACGTTCCTAAGCTGTTGGCCTTGGCTGACGTTATCGCAAACCAAGACAAGTACGGACTTAATATTCCTGCAATTCCAAACAAGCCTGTTCTAACGCTTGTTGATCCAGAAGAGCAGTTAGATCTGGCTATTGCCGCAGATTATGCCGGCATTAGCGTAAAAGAGTTGCAGAGTTACAACCCTGCATACAACCAGTGGTCGACAGCACCTGAGGGGCCGCACCAACTTTTGATTCCCGTAGAGAAAAAAGAGACTTTTCTCACCAAGGTGGAGAAAAATCGCGGTAAAGGGATGAAGGTCGCTCGCTACAAGGTGAAATCTGGTGACTCTTTAAGCGTGCTAGCTAATAAATACGGCACAACCACGAAAGTCATTCGACGTGCCAACGGCCTATCGAATAACAACATTCGTATTGGTCAATACCTATTGATTCCGACATCAACAAAAGACGATGCAAAATATGCATTAACGGCACAAAACCGATTAAACAAGACTCAATCTCGTGCTCGTGGTCAACTCAAGCTCACCCATGTCGTTCAGTCTGGAGAAAGTTTGTGGTCAATCGCACGTAACAATAAAGTGTCGTATAAATCGTTAGCTAAATGGAATGGTATGGGCCCTAAAGATCCATTGCGTGTGGGTCAAAAGCTAGTGATTTGGAAGGACTCAGACAAAGGTTCTGTGATCCGTACCGTTTTCTACAACGTTCGCTCTGGCGACACCATTAGCGGCATTGCAAGCAAGTTCAAAGTAAAAACGAACGACATCGTGAAATGGAACTCGCTACACAAGAAAAAATACTTACAACCAGGTCAAAAGCTTAAGTTGTACGTTGACGTAACGAAGGTAAGTGTATGAACCCATCAAGCAATCCACTTGTGATGCTGTTGGACATTTTTCGTTCTCCAACATCTTGTTTTCTTGCGCTTTATCAACGCGGTGGATGGGGATGGCAACCGTTCATCTTCCTGATGCTTAGTCCGTTTTTATTCTGGGGTGCTTACTTTTCGAATGTCGATTTCACGTGGCTCAGTGACCAACTTGCTGCGCAATTTCAGCAAATCGACCCGAAGCAGATTGAGCTATTAGAACCAAACACGCTAATGGCAAGCGCGATCATCAATGATGTATTCAACCGCTTTGCCACCTTACTATTGCTCGCGCTTTGGTTCTTTCTTGCAACAAAGGCAAGCAAACAACAATACGGTTACTGGAAATGGTTTGCCGCATCGTGTGCTATCTTATTCCCAGCAGTATTGGGCGATGTAGCAAGCTACGCGAGCTTGCTACTCAAGCATGGTCAGGTAATGACTTACGCTGCCGATTTAAATAGCCTCAATGGTCTATTAAAGCTGCCTCTTACTAACGAATGGTCTCATTTCGCTAGCTCGTTACCTTTGCTTCTGCCTTGGTACATTGTGCTCGGCTACGGCGTTGTACTGACGTGGACGGAGTTTGAACGTGGCCAAGCTTTGGTGATAGCAAGCCTGCCATGGGTATTCTTCTACGTTATTTGGGCACTTTATATTGTGGTAACCTAAGCTAGTTATTTAACGTAAATGACAATAACAATGGGTTATGATCGGAAGCGTCGCTCTGCGGCGCTTTTGCGTACTTAAGCGTCAGACCTCGGTAAAACACATGGTCCAGTGGTAACCCTGTTATAAATTGGACTCGATGATCCGGCAAGAACGTCACCTCTTGTAAGTCCGCAGCCTTTAAGGCCTGCCTCATCGCATTAACGCGAAATTCACTCCAGCTATTGAAGTCTCCAGCAAATAGAATTGGCCCCACATGATGCTTTAAAAGCATTTCAAGCGCCGTTAACTGCGATACATACTCTTTTGTACCTACGGTGAAGTTAATCGCATGTACATTCACCACTGCGAGTTTCTCGCCATTACTCAAGTGATACTGGCTATATAATGCAGACTTAGGTAAGCGAAGCCACGGCTCTTTAGAGGTGTAAGCGCAGGCTTTTTCTGGTTGCCCTTGAGCAATACTAATTACACCGGCACCGCTACCCAGCGCCTTAAAAGCACTCACTTGATTACTAACCCAGCGACCATCCACCAACCACTGTTTAAATGATGGTGTCATGCTGGCTTCTTGCAATAACAGTAACTGCTTATCAGCAGAAAACTCATCGAGTGCACGTTGCCAATTAGCCCGGTTCTGTTTGTAGATATTCCAGACAAGCACATTGATTTTGCCGTCATGATCGAGAGCTTTTGAATCGCTAAATTCGATGCACCTGATATCTTGTGTCAGCTCGGTACCTGTTTGAGTAATAATTTGCGGCTGATCTGGTACGGTGAAAATAACCTGGAAGCCAACCAATACCGCCATTACGAGAAAAGCTAACGCCAGAAAAAAACGCTTAAACATACGACAAACCTGAATGTAGGCACCCGAAATCTAGAACAACAAATCTCGGGTTAAATGATTTCACTAATAAGCAAACAACAAAAAAGGAGCCACTTGGCTCCCTTTTAGCATAATAAATACGAAACAGGTGACAAGAAACCTTAGATCGCGTCTTCGTCTTCTTCACCAGTACGAATACGAACCACACGCTCAATATCAGTGACGAATATTTTACCATCACCAATCTTACCAGTTTGCGCGGTTTCAATGATTGTCTCTACACATTTATCAGCCACATCTTCCGTTACAACGATTTCGAGCTTCACTTTAGGTAGAAAGTCCACCATGTACTCTGCACCACGGTAAAGCTCGGTGTGACCTTTTTGGCGACCAAAGCCTTTCACTTCAGAGACGGTCATCCCTGTAATGCCAACTTCAGCTAGCGCTTCTCGAACATCATCCAGTTTAAATGGCTTGATAATCGCTTCAATTTTTTTCATGTTCATCCCTTAAGCTTCAATCGATTGCGCTTATTATCGTTTAGCGTTTCGCAACATTCAATGTTTGTCTCTGATCCACCAGCGAAAATCCAGATTGAGCAAATTAACATAGCGAATATCGTGAGTTGATAAAACCCCAGTGAGGACTGCTCAATGCCCAATCGTCCAAGCTTTTTCAGACTCACGTTTACTTCAAACTTGCGTAGTAAGCCGCTAGGTTAGCGATATCTTCATCAGACAACAATGAAGCTTGAGCTTGCATCACAGCAGCAAGCCCACCTGTTCGCTCTTTATTTTTATAAGCTTTAATTGAACTGATAATATATTGCTCATTTTGCCCTTTCAGATTTGGGTAACCCGAATGACAGCAATACCATCAGCGCCATGACACGCCGCGCATACTCCCGACTTTGCTTGACCTGCTGCAGCATCTCCCGCAGCTAGAGCTTGCCCACTGAACATGGTTAACGCCACCATTGCACCCATGATTGTTTTCTTCATTGCTTCACCTAATCAATTATTATTTAAGGATTTTTATATTTTATAATCGACATTGTGGCATGAATTTTCATTACCTGCGCCAAATAAGTTCACAATCTTGACCATTAAACGCCTGATCAACGAACAGATCTGCCACAGCAACGACTCGGTCTTGATACATCAAAATCGGAATTTGACGACGCAGCCAGCTTGGCACATTGTATTCTTGGAACAACTTCTTCAGTTTTCGACTGTGATTACGCGTGGTTGGATGCGCTGATAAGCCTTCCGGATTAAAGGTCACGCGAAGCAATTCTGGCTGACTCGGAAGCGCAATCGTTGCGTTGCTAGAACTCGTCGTTAAGGTCAGCTCCCCTAGCCGCTCTGGAAGCGATAAAACGGTATCGACTTGAATCGTACTTTGCCACTCAGTGACTTCAGCGATTTCCGTTACCCAATAGAGACGATTTCGAAAACGGCGCACTTCACCTTGTTTAAGTTGTAGTTTGGGGTTGGCATCTTGCTGAGCTAATGCGACTTCATTCCAGATAAGATTGAGTTGTACCTGAGTCGGCATACTAGTATTAAGCTTAGCCAGCCACATACGAATCAAGCGCGCACGCGCTAATCCACTGTGCTTAGCCAGTTCTTCAATACTCAAACTTAGATCCGTTTGTAAAGCGCGTTCAAACACCGCGCTCAATAGTTCATCCAATAGCGCTTCTTGTTGAGCACATAAACTTGCACTGCGCTGAACCGCTTGATGGATACTCGGCCAGCGACCAGACAATTCAGGAATAACACAATGACGAAGAAAGTTACGATCATAACGGGTATCTTGATTGCTTTCGTCTTCCACCCACTCCAAGCCTAATTTAGTAGCGGCTTCTTCGATGGTCTTCCGCTTGATAGTAAGCAATGGTCGAACTAGAGATCCGCAAGAAAACGGCATACTCTCCGCCATCGAAGATAACCCTTTAGGCCCGCTGCCGCGCTTAAGCGCAAGGAGAAAAGTCTCTATTTGATCGTCGGCATGTTGACCAGTCAACAGTATATCACCTTCTTGAATGTACTTAGTTAAGGCTTGGTAGCGAGCTTCACGAGCAAGAAGTTCAATACTTTCACCATTGCTGATGTCTAAGCTCACTCGCTCGATCGAGCACGATATCCCCACTTGTTGTGCCCAAAGTAAGCATTTATCGGCCCAATTATCGGCATTCGAGCTTAAACCATGGTGCACATACACAGCGTGACACTCTACAGAGTGCGCTTGTTGGTAGCGACTGAGTAATTCGAGTAAAAGACGTGAATCCACTCCTCCGCTAAACGCCAAGACAACCTTAGTGCCTAATTGATAGTAGCGGCCGAGAACTTGAGCAAAATGCGGGTAAAGCGATTCCATAAGCGATCCGATAGGTACAAAAAAAGGGCTGGACTCTCATCCAACCCTTTCTATTTTAACTGTTATCACTTGAGATATCAGCTAACGCTTAATAGCAATCACCGAAATTAACAGTAACCGTAGCTCATTAGACGCTGGTAACGACGCTCACGTAGCGTCTCTTCATCCAATTGTTCTAGATCTTCTAGCTGACGAAGTAGTGTCGCTTTCATATTCGCTGCCATTTGAACATGATCGCGATGAGCGCCGCCTAGTGGCTCTTCAATGATTTCGTCGATCAGTTCAAGCTCTTTAAGACGCGGAGCAGTTAGACCCATTGCCTCTGCCGCTTGTGGCGCTTTGTCTGAATCACGCCATAAGATTGAAGCACAACCCTCAGGAGAAATTACTGAGTACGTAGAGTACTGAAGCATGTTCACGTAGTCGCCTACACCGATTGCTAGTGCACCACCAGAACCGCCTTCACCAACAACGTTACAGATTACTGGCACTTTAAGACCAGACATCACTTTTAGGTTTTTCGCGATAGCTTCAGATTGACCACGCTCTTCTGCGCCCACACCTGGATACGCGCCAGCCGTGTCAATAAATGTGATGATCGGCATGTTGAAACGCTCTGCCATTTCCATCAAGCGTAGAGCCTTACGGTAGCCTTCTGGTTTCGGCATACCAAAGTTACGTTTCACCTTTTCTTTGGTCTCACGACCTTTTTGGTGACCAATGATCATCACAGGGCGGCCTTCAAGGCGAGCCATGCCACCCACAATCGCTTTGTCGTCTGCAAACGCGCGGTCACCCGCTAATTCATCAAACTCCTCAAAAGCGTGTTGGATGTAATCCAGCGTGTAAGGACGTAGTGGGTGACGAGCCAGTTGAGCTGTTTCCCATGCACCTAGGTCACTGAAGGTTTTTTTCTTCAGCTCTAAGCTTTTCTTCTCAAGCTGTTCGATTTCTTTATCCAGGTCAATCGCAGAATCACCACCGTGACGAGAGACATCACGTAGTGCTTCAATTTTCGCTTCTAGTTCTGCAATTGGCTTTTCAAATTCAAGAAAGTTTAGGCTCATCTATGAATCCTTGTTTACTCAGCGTCTAACATATTGCGCTGAATTTTTAGTTAAATTCGAGTTCTACCTGGCTTTTGCCAAGCAACTGTTTTAAATCGTCGAGTAATGTATCACTTGGCGTAACTCGCCACTCGGTGCCCAATGTTAACCGCGCTCTGGCGTCGGCACGCTGGTAGTATACATTGACGGGTACGGTTCCGGCTTTGTGCGGTTCTAAAATACGGCTGAACTGCTCAAAAAACTGATCGTTGATCTGATTTGCATCTATCGATACCGACAAACCACGAGCGTATTTCTCGCGCGCACTGCCGAGATCCATAACTTCACGCGCCGACATTTTAAGGCCACCGTTGAAGTCATCAAAGCTGACCTGTCCAGAAACGACCAAAATTCTGTCTTTTTCGAGAAGTTCAGCGTATCGATCCAGCGCATCTGAGAACAACATCACTTCCATGCGACCACTTCGGTCATCCAGTGTCATAATACCAATTCGTGTACCACGCTTGGTCGTCATTACACGAGCGGCAATAACCAGGCCGGCTACCGTGACAGATTGATCGCGGCGAGTGGGCGTTGCGTCTTTTAGTCGACAACTGGTGTATTTGTTTAGTTCCTTTACGTAGGCGTTAATTGGGTGCCCTGTCAAATATAGACCTAGGGTATCACGCTCGCCCTCTAACCACACTTTTTCTGGCCAAGGCGGAACCTGCGTATACTTATGCTCTACTTCTTCAGGTGCATCCGTTAGCACACCAAACATATCCGTTTGACCAAACGCTTCAGCTTGGTGATGTTGACTTGCTGCTTTTACCGCATCATTGAGTGACGCCATCATCGCCGCGCGGTGTGGGCCTAGTCGATCCAACGCGCCCGCGTAAATCAGCTTCTCTATCACTCGTTTATTGACGCGTTTTAGATCAACTCGTGCACAGAAATCAAACAGGTCTTTAAAGTGACCACCTTTATTTCTCGCCTCAAGAATCGCATCGATAGGGCCCTCACCAACCCCTTTTATCGCACCAATACCGTAAACAATTGCGCCATTTTCATCAACATTAAAGCGATATAGGCCAGAGTTGATGTCTGGTGGCAGCACGGTAAGCTTCATACGGAAACACTCATCGACCAAGCCAACGACTTTTTCCGTGTTATCCATATCGGCTGTCATTACCGCAGCCATAAATTCGGCAGGATAATGTGTTTTCAGCCAAAGAGTTTGATAAGAAACCAATGCATAAGCAGCAGAGTGCGATTTGTTAAAACCATAACCGGCGAACTTTTCTACCAAGTCGAAGATTTTCATCGCCAACTCGCCATCGATACCGTTCTTTATCGCACCTTCTTCAAAGATAGCACGTTGTTTTGCCATCTCTTCTGGCTTTTTCTTACCCATTGCACGACGAAGCATGTCCGCACCACCTAGCGTGTAACCTGCTAAGATCTGCGCAATCTGCATTACCTGCTCTTGGTACAGGATGATGCCGTAGGTTGGATCAAGCGTCTCTTTTAGCGACTCGTGTTGCCACTTTTCATCTGGATAAGAGATCGCTTCTCGACCATGTTTACGGTCGATAAAGTTATCTACCATGCCCGATTGCAAAGGACCCGGACGGAAGAGTGCTACCAATGCGATAATGTCTTCGAAACAGTCTGGCTGAAGTCGCTTGATCAGCTCTTTCATGCCTCGAGATTCAAGCTGGAATACTGCTGTCGTTTCAGAGTTTTGCAACAAACGGAAGGAGGCAGGGTCTTCTAACGGTATGGATTCAATTTGAACCGGTTCTTTACCTTCTCGCTCTAGACGTGGATTAATCAGCCCTAACGCCCAGTCAATAATGGTTAAGGTACGTAAACCCAAGAAGTCAAACTTAACTAGGCCAGCGGTCTCAACATCGTTTTTATCAAATTGAGTAACCGGGAAGTGACCTTCAGCGTCTGCATAAATTGGCGCAAAATCGGTAATTGTTGTAGGTGAAATTACAACACCACCAGCGTGTTTACCGGCGTTTCGCGTACAGCCTTCCAAAATATGACACATGTCGATGAGTTCTTTAACTTCCTCATCGGCCTCATACAATTCAGGTAGTGCAGGTTCAGCTTTAAACGCTTTATCTAGCGTCATACCTGGATCGGGCGGGATCAGCTTTGAAATACGATCAACAAAACCAAATGGGTGGCCCAATACGCGGCCAACGTCACGGATTACCGCTTTTGCCGCCATGGTACCAAACGTGATGATCTGAGACACCGCGTCACGACCGTACATTTCCGCAACGTGGTCAATAACCTGGTCACGTTTATCCATACAGAAATCGACGTCGAAATCGGGCATCGAAACACGTTCTGGGTTCAAGAAACGTTCGAACAGCAAGTCGTATTCTAGTGGATCCAGATCGGTGATTTTTAGTGCGTAAGCCACCAAAGAACCAGCACCGGAACCACGTCCAGGACCGACAGGAATTCCATTATCTTTTGACCACTGGATGAACTCCATTACGATCAAGAAGTAACCAGGAAATCCCATTTGGTTGATAACATCTAGCTCTATCTGAAGACGTTCATCATATTCAGGGCGGCGACGTTTTCTCTCTTCCTCATCTGGAAATAGGAACTCTAAACGCTCTTCCAACCCCTCTCGGGATTTCATGACTAGGAACTCAGTCTCTTTCATCCCTTCGGTTGGGAAAGCTGGTAGGAAGTACTCCCCTAAGCGCACAGTCACGTTACAACGCTTCGCTATCTCGACACTGTTTTCTAACGCTTCAGGAATATCAGCAAACAGCTCGCACATTTCTTCTTCTGTACGAAGATATTGCTGCGGACTGTAGTTTTTTGGCCTGCGCGGATCTTCTAATGTGTAACCATCGTGAATCGCTACGCGTATTTCATGAGCATCAAATAGGTCTGGACTCAGGAATACAACTTCATTGGTCGCCACTACTGGCAAGTCTTGCTGCTCTGCCAATTCAACCGCAAAGTGAAGATAAGTTTCTTCATCTGGACGACCGGTACGAAGTAGCTCAAGATAAAAGCGATCTGGAAAATGCTGTTTATAGAAATCAACACACCCTTGCACTATTTGACGGTTGCCTTTCAAAAGGCCGCGACCAATTTCCCCGCTTTTACCACCGGATAATACAATCAGGCCTTCAGACATTTCAGCCAACCAGGCTTTGTCAATCACTGGGTGGTGTTGAACATGTCCACGTAAGTACGCTTTTGATATCAATAACGTCAGGTTCTTATAACCCACATTATCCGCCGCAAGCAAAGTCACTTGTGTCAGCTCTTCACCAAACTCGTCCGACTGCATTTTAAAGTCAGCACCAATGATCGGTTTAACACCACTGCCATGCGCCGTACCGTAAAACTTCACCAAACCACATAGGTTGGTAAAGTCGGTCAACGCCATTGCGGGCATACCGAGCTCAGCAACTTTCTTTACAATTGGCGGAACTTTGTTGAGGCCATCCACCATCGAGAAGTCACTATGAACACGCAGGTGGATGAATTTGGGATCTGACATTAACAGGTACCGTGTAACTCTATTTTGTTGGGGATTCTAACCTAAAGAGGTTGGGTTTATAACACCAATTAGATCGTTTGATTATTCTATGCCTAACGCTTTTTTTACTGGCTTGAAACTCTTGCGGTGTTCACTGATCACTCCGTGTTGCTCAATCGCTTCAAAGTGCGCTTTAGTTGGGTAACCTTTGTGCTTCGCGAAGCCAAATTGTGGATGAAGTTTATCCAACTCTTCCATCTCTTGGTCACGCACGACTTTGGCAATAATTGAAGCCGCACTGATTTCGGCAACACGTAGATCGCCTTTTATTACAGCTTGAGCATCCATTGGCAGCTCCGGACAACGGTTACCATCAATCAACACCAAATCAGGTTGAACCTGTAACCCCGCCACTGCACGCTGCATCGCAACCATAGTCGCCTGCAAAATATTCAGTTGATCGATTTCTTCAGGAGAACAACGCCCGACCGCCCACGCCAATGCTTTTTCTTTGATTTCAGGAAGCAGCGCCATGCGTTTCTTTTCGGTCAATTTTTTCGAATCGTTCAACCCTTCAATAGGATTGTTAGGATCAAGGATAACCGCAGCGGTGACGACGTCTCCTACCAAAGGGCCACGTCCGACCTCGTCGACTCCGGCCACAAGCTGATAACCTTGCGGATATTCAAACGGAGGGAGTTCAACTTTGGTTTTGGTCGCTTTTGGTTTAACAGCCATGATAAATCTCTATTTCTCAATCAGTTTTAGAACCGCGTTTGCGGCTTGTTGGTCCGCATCTTTACGAATCCAATGATGCATTTCCGTAAACTTATCTAACATCGGTTTATTGTCGCTTTCCAATAAGCGAGAAACCTCAGTAAACAAATTGTCTGGTGTGCACTCATCTTGTAGATATTCTTTGACGAGCTCATCATCCGCCAAGATATTCGGCAATGACACATACTTCGTTTTCAATAGACGTTTAGCTAAAAAAGCAGTAAATGCATTCACACGATAACCCACCACCATTGGACGCTTGAGAAGCATACACTCCAACGCTACGGTACCGGAGGCCAACATCACGGCATCGGATGCGGTGATGACGTTGCGTGCGGTGTCATCAACTAACTTGAAGTCCAACTCTGGCGCTAGCTCTTTCCATGCTTGTTCAAACTGCGCACGGCGTTTTTGATTAACAAGCGCGACAACAAACCCCAGTTCTGGAAATTTTTTATGGAGTAACTTGCAGGTTTCAATAAATGGCTCTGAGAGCATTTTTAACTCGCTACCACGACTGCCTGGCAGGACAGCAAGCCACTTTTTATCTTGTTCTAAACCAAGCAACTCACGTGCAGGCGCTTGTTCTGATTCTAGTGGGATGGCATCAGCCAAGGTATGACCAATGAACTCGCAAGGTACATTAAATTTGTCGTAGAACGCTTTCTCAAACGGAAGAAATGCTAGTACCAAGTTCGTTGCCGCTTCTATTTTAAAGATGCGCTTCTGACGCCAAGCCCAAACAGACGGACTCACGTAATGAACGGTTTTAATGCCCGCTTGCTTGAGGTCAAGCTCCAAGCGTAAGTTGAAGTCAGGAGCATCGATCCCTATGAAAACATCAGGCGGATTCTGAGTAAAATACTGAACGAGCTCAGCTTTCACTTTAAGAAGTCTCGGTAAGCGGCCTAAAACCTCGACTAATCCCATCACCGCAAGCTCTTCCATATCAAACAGAGACTCGCAACCTTGGGCTATCATTTTCGGACCGCCAATGCCTACGAACTCTGCGTCTGGATATTGTTGCTTTACTGCTTTGATAAAGCCTTCACCTAGCGTATCGCCAGACAATTCTCCGGCAATGATGCCAATACGTAATGGTCTTTCCATATCTACTTCGCTATTTTTCCTGTGCGCTATGGATAACGGTTTGCCTTATCCATAAAACACAAAAAGATCGTAACCTCAAATTCGGTCACGATCTTTTTATTTATTGGTTCATTCGCCAATTAACGAATAATGCCACGTTCCGTCGTTTCCAGAATATCTGAGAAACGCTTCACTGCTGGCCACTCTTGAGCCATTTCAGCTAGAATAGGCTTCACTTCTTCTAGCGTCTTACCTGAACGGTAGATTTCTTTATACGCTTTTTGCAGCGCACGAATCTCTGGTTTCTCAAAGCCATTACGCTTCAAGCCAACAAGGTTCAAGCCGAAAGGTGTTGCGTGGTTACCTTGCGCGAGTACGTAAGCTGGGACATCTTGCACCACTGCTGAGCAGCCGCCAATGTACGCGTAAGCGCCCACTGTACAAAACGGGTGAATCGCAGACAGCGCCATCACACCAGCATAATCATCAACAGTAACGTGACCACCAAGAATCGAGTTATTACCGATATGAGTGTGGTTACCAATAACAACATCATGCGCAACGTGTGCATTCACACACAATAAGTTGTCATCACCAATGATCGTGGTTGCTTTGTCTTGCACTGTGCCGCGGTGAACTTGGACCGCTTCACGAATGACGTTACGATCACCGATAACCACAGTTGTGTCTTCACCACCGTATTTTTTGTCTTGGTTTTCTTCACCAATGACAGCATGTGGGAAAATACGGTTATCTTTGCCAATAGTTGTGTGACCTTTGATCACAACGTGAGACATCACTTCTGTGCCTTCACCAATTTCAACCGTAGAGGTGATGTACGTAAAAGGACCTACTGTTACGTTAGCACCAATTTTGGCGCCCTCTTCTACCACCGCTGCCGGGTGGATTTTAGCGGTTTCATGAATCATATTAAAACTCTCGACGAGCACACTTCAGTTCTGCAGAACATACCACTTCGCCGTCAACTTTTGCTACACCGCTAAATGCAGCAATGCCGCGACGTTCTTTCAGAAATTCTACCTCAATAACCAATTGGTCGCCCGGAACCACTGGTTTACGGAATTTCGCGCCGTCTACGCTTGCAAAGTAGTACAGTTCATTTTCTGTTGGTGCACCAAATGATTTAAATGCAAGTAAGCCTGTTGCCTGAGCCATTGCTTCTAAAATCAAAACACCTGGGAATACTGGTAGTTGAGGAAAGTGACCTGTGAACTGAGGTTCGTTAACCGACACGTTTTTAATCGCGTGAAGGTACTTCTCTTCTTGGAAGTCTATCACTCGGTCGATCAATAAGAATGGGTAGCGATGAGGTAGTAGCTCTTGAATTTCAGAGATGTTCATCGTTTTCTTTTCAGTAGTCAAAGTCGTCTTCCTATATCAATTTTTTGCCGCCAAGATGGCAAACGTGGCAACAGGTCGTAAAGCCGAATCGCTTTGCAATATACTAGCAAAATACGCACCATCTTGGAGTTAAATCTACTTAGAGCGCGTCATTATAGAAGAAAAAGACCCGCATTTCGCGAGTCTTCGTACAGAATATGGAACTAGAGCCTGTTAGCTTTCACGTTAAATACAGAGCGAAAGATAACTTGTTCTAAATTTCTTCTTTCTGTTCCAGCTGTTTTTCAACCGCTTTCAGGCGCTTATTCATCTCATCAATACGGTGAACTCGAGTTGCAGTTTTACGCCACTCTCTGTTCGTTTGTAGTGGAATACCTGATGAGTAAAGGCCTTTTTCTTCGATACTGCGCATTACCATGCCCATACCTGTAATCGCCACACCATCTGCGATAGTGATATGGCCATTCAGAACAGACGCACCGCCAATCTGGCAGTACTTACCAATTTTTGTACTGCCCGCGACAATAGTACCACCAGGCATCACGGTACCATATCCGATCTGCACGTTGTGCGCGATTTGAAGTTGGTTATCCAGAATGACATTGTCTTCAATGATAGTATCTTCGAGTGCACCGCGGTCAATCGTAGTACAAGCACCAATCTCAACGCGGTTACCGATACGCACTGAACCAAGCTGAGGAATTTTAATCCACTCGCCTTTGTCATTCGCGTAACCGAAGCCATCAGAGCCAATGACGGTACCCGATTGAACGAGACAGTCATCACCTAATGACACTTCATGGTAGATAGTGACATTAGCCCAAAGCTTGGTGTTATTCCCTAGCTTGGCGTTCTTACCGATAAAACAACCAGCACCAACACTTACGTTGTCGCCGAGTTCCACGCCCGTTTCAATCACAGCGTTAGCGCCGATTGTAACGTTCTCACCCATCTTAACGTCAGCGGCAATCACAGCACTTGGTGCAATATCGTCTGCCGGTTTTGGTGTGGTATCCATCGCTTGAACCACACGAGCAAATGCGACATAAGGGTCTGAAACCACTAGCGCATTTCCAACGCATTGATCTTTATGCTCAGCCTTTACCATAACAACGGTAGCTTGGCACTCAGAAAGGTGTTTTGCGTATTTTGGGTTAGACAAGAAGGTTACGTCACCTTCTTGTGCTTTATCCATTGGGGCAACACGGCTTACAACGAGAGACTCGTCACCAAACAGCTCACCCCCGGTAATTGTCGCCAATTCGGCTAATGTCAATGTCTTCATAACTTCTTATTTTAGAGCTTTAATTACGTCTTCAGAGATATTGTATTCTGGCTTGCCGTACTGCAAAGCAGAGATATCAATCACAAGATCGTAACCATTTTTGTCTGCGACTTTCTTAACTGCATCTTGAATCGTTTTGAAAAGCTTCGCTTTTTCTTCAGCTTCACGACGCGCACTTGCTTTTTCAAGTGCTTGTGCTTTCACTTTGTACTCGCTGTCTAGCTTCGCGATATCGATACGTAGCTTTTCAACTTCGTCTTGACCCAAAAGCTCGCCGTCACGTTGTAGCTTCTCAATCTTTGTTTTAGCTTGTGCTTGGATTGACTTCAGTTCATCAGCTTTGCTTTTGAAGTCTTTCTGCATTTTTTGTAGTACAACTTCACGTTGAGGAAGAGCTTGAAAAACTTGAGCTGTATTTACGTAAGCAATTTTCTGTGCAGCTTCTGCCGCATTTGCAAACATTGAAGAGCTCAGTACAAGAAGGCCAATCCCAGCCGCTTTGATCATTTTATTCAAAATATTATCCTCTTTAGAAAGTTCTACCGATAGTGAATGTGAAGAACTCTTCATCATCGCCATCAAATTTCTTAATTGGTTTCGCTAGTGAGAAGACTAGTGGCCCCATTGGAGACATCCACTGCAACGCCGCACCGTAAGAAGAGCGGTAGTTGGTTGGATCTGAGTAATCGTAGTAGTAGTTAGCACCCGAAATGTTGCTATTTTCTCGATAATCAAACTCGGTATCCCAAACACTTGCCATATCAAAGAAGATACTGGTACGAATTTGGTTTTGTACTTCCTCTGATGCGAACGGCGTTGGAACGATCAACTCAATACTTGCTAATGCGACTGCGTTACCACCCACTGAATCATCTGTCGCAATATCTGTACCATTGTTAGAGCCGGATGTATCGCGGTAAACCGCTTTAGGGCCAACAGAGTTTGAGCCAAAGCCACGAAGCGATGTAAAGCCACCGGCGTAGTAGTTTTCGTAGAATGGGAACAAGTTATCGTTACCATCCGTTTGACCGTAACCATTACCGTAACCTAAGCGGCCACGGAACAAGAGGGTAAACTCGTGCTTTTTAGTCAATGGCACATACTGGCGAACATCGTACTGCATTTTGAAGTATTGAACGTCAGAGCCAGGTACGGTCATTTTATAGAATGCACGCTGATGGTTACCTGCCGTAGGGAAATAGCCACGGTTTAAGTTATTACGTGTCCAAGAGATATTGAAGTCGAAGTCGTTCGTATTCAATGCCCCACTTGAATCTATATTATCTTTTTGCGCTTCTAAGAACTGCTCTACCTGCAAGTAAGGCGATAAGTTACCGATCTTGTTGTGCGTATAACCGACACCGAATTCAAAACGGTTCAACTCATCGAATGGGAAGCCCCACGTTAAGCTCGCGCCATAGCTTTCGTTGGTATAGTCAACGATATTGGCTTCTTTCGCTTCAAATTCGTTATAGAAAACCTTACCACCTAAGCTTACACCGTCTAAGTTCCAGTACGGATCACGGTAATCAAGACTGATGTTTTTCTGGTAGTCATTCATCATCGCGTTGATACCAACACGGTTACCGCTACCAATAAAGTTATCTTGTTGCAGGCCAACCTGGAAGCTCACACCCGATTCTGTACCGTAGCCAACACCGAAGTTAACGCTACCAGAGTTCGCTTCTTTGACAGAGTAAACTAGGTCAACTTGATCATCACTACCAGGAACTCGAACCGTCTGTACTTCAACATTTTCAAAGTAGCCCAAACGATTTAGACGAGTTTTACCCGTTTCAATCGATTTCGAGTTCAACCAACTGCCTTCCATCTGACGCATTTCACGACGAAGGACTTCATCTTTGGTTGAGTTATTACCCGTGAAGCGAATATCACGAACATAAATTCGGTTACCCGGGTCTACGTTAACGACCAAAGAAACTTCTTGATTCTCGTCGTCAAACTCTGGAATGGTATTCACTTGAGGATAAGCATAACCGGACTCACCAAGCACACGCTTAATCCCTTCTTCCATTGAAGTCACCAACGAGCCGTTGTATGTCTCATTGTCTTCAAATGGCACAAGTCTTTCGAACGTCGCTTCCTCACCAATCAAATCACCACGGAACTTCACGTCCTTAACGGTGTAAACCTCGCCCTCTTCTAGACCAAGAGTAATGTATACCCCTTTCTTGTCAGGAGAGATTGCAACTTGTGTCGAATCAACGTTAAATTTTAAGTAACCACGATCCAGGTAGAATGATTTGAGTGCTTCAATATCACCTGCAAGAACTTGCTTTTGATACTTTTCATCAGAAAGGAAATTCCACCACGGCACATCAACATTTAAGTTAAAGCGCGAAAGCAGCTCTTCATCACTGAACACTTCATTACCGATAAAGTTGATTTGCTGAATTTTTGCCGACACACCTTCAGTAAAGACAAACTTAAGATCAGAACGATTACGTGGTAGTGGAGTCACCACCGCTTTTACTGTTGCGTTGTATTTACCTACGCTGTAGTAAAAGTCTTCTAAGCCTTTTTCAATGTTGCTTAGCGTGGTGCGGTCAAGCGCTTCACCTTCACGAACGCCAGACGCGTTCAGGTTTTCTTGTAGCTGCTCGTCCTTGATTGCTTTGTTACCTGAAAAAGAGATGCTTGCAATGGTAGGACGTTCTTTGACTTGAACCATCAGAACACCACCGTCACGCAACACTTTCACATCTTCAAAGTTACCAGATGCATACAGGGCGCGGATAATTTCTGCAACATCGCCTTGGCCAATGGTATCACCGACACGTACAGGCATTTTCAACAATGCAGCACCCAGTGCTACACGCTGCAATCCATCGATTTCAATATCTTGAACTACGAAGTTCTCTGCTCCATTTGCAGATACACTGGTCGCCAGTAAACTTGCAAATAGAATTCGCTTAATCGCCATACTTGTTCTAATTATTCCTTGCTACTGCTTTTGTCTCTGAACTATCACAGACGAGTAAAATCATTAAATAGCGCTAACGCCATGAGCGAGAAGATGATCGCACCACCAATTCTAAAGCCCATTTCCTGCACTTTCTCAGGAACAGGACGTCGAATGACTGCTTCAATTGCAAAAAACAACAAATGACCGCCATCCAACATTGGTAAAGGAACGAGATTAATAATACCTAGGTTAACACTAATTAGAGCCAGAAAACCTAAAAAGTAGACCAAACCATAATCTGCTGTCGCGCCTGCGCCTTTGGCTATTGATATTGGTCCACTCAGATTATTCAGACCAACGTCTCCAACAATCAGCTTCTTAAGCATGCTGATTGTCAAACCAATGACTTGGCCAGTTTTGTCTACTGCTTTACCTATTGACTCGAATACACCAAACTGAAGATCGAAGCGATAACTTTCTGGCCATTCTGCGACTTTAGGTGCAATACCTGCAAAACCAACGACTTCTTTGTTAGCTAGCTCACGGCTACCGGGCGTCAGCGTCAATGTTTGCTCATAACCCTGACGTAACACCGTCAATTCAAGCGGTGTATCAGGATTAGAACGAACCGCTTCAACCACTTGCTTCCATTCGGTTACGCGTTGTTGACCAATTGCGACAACCTCATCACCTGGAAGCACACCGGCTTTTTCCGCCGCTCCACCTTGCGAGACCTGCTCGATAACTCGATACACCTCCGGTGTATACGGAGCAAAACCTAACGACTGCATCGCTGACTGAGTTTCTGGGTCGAACTTCCACTCACGTAAATCGAGCGTTTTCGTTACTTCTGAACCAACTTCATTCGCTGACGTTAGTGTTACCGTCATCAAATCATCGCCAATATGAGAAATCAATCCCATATTTACTGATTCCCAATCCGGAGTTTTGATACTAGATATCGATTTAAGTTCCATTCCAGATTCAATTCCAGCTTCCGCAACAATCGAATTGGGCGTAACTTCACCAATTACAGGCTTAACAGCAGGGATACCAATTAGAAATACCAGCCAATAGGCAAAAATTGCGAAAAGAAAATTAAAGATGGGGCCAGCCGCAACAATAGAGGTTCGCTTCCATAACGGCTTCTTATCAAACGCTAGGTGCTTCTCATGTTCTGGCACCTCATCGACACGGCTATCAACCATTTTCACATAGCCGCCGAGAGGGATCATTGAGATGCTGTACTCCGTTCCGTCTTTGCCTACTTTACTCCAAATAGACTTGCCGAAACCGATTGAAAACTTTTCAACTTTAACGCCGCAACGGCGAGCAACCCAAAAATGCCCAAATTCGTGCACGGCAACAAGAATGCCCAGTGCGACGATAAAAGAAATGAGATTCCACAATATACCAGTCATCAGCTACGCTCGCGTATGGTTTCTAGGGCAATAGTTCGTGCCATTCTATCTAGCTCGAGCAAGCTTTCCAAGCTATTCGCATTCTCAGCTTTGCAGCTTGCGTTGATTTTATTCAACACAGACTCATTGATGCGAGCAATATCGGTAAAACCTAGTCTGTTATTTAAAAATGCATCAACAGCGACTTCATTAGCTGCATTCAATGCTGTTGTTGCGTGTTGACCTTCATAACAGGCATCAATTGCGAGTTTTAAACATGGGTAACGAGCAAAATCAGGCTGCAAAAACGTCAGCTCACCAACTTTCGTGAAGTCTAGCGGCTTAACCCCAGCTTCCACTCTTGACGGGTATGACATGGTGAGCGCAATTGGCGTCGCCATATCCGCTTCTCCCATTTGTGCCAAGACCGAACCATCACGATACTGAACCATAGAATGAATTACCGATTGAGGATGAATAACCACCTTCAGTTGTTCGCGAGCAGCATTAAATAGCCACTTAGCTTCGATATACTCAAGGCCTTTATTCATCATCGTGGCAGAATCAACAGAAATTTTTGGCCCCATCGACCAGTTTGGATGAGCAATCGCCTGCGCGGGTGTCACCTGCTCCAGTTCTGCGATGTCAGTGTAACGGAAAGGACCACCAGATCCAGTCAACAAAATATGAGAAATGCCATGTTCTTGTAAATTGCAACGACCTAGATTGGTTTGTACTTGCTGTGGTAAACATTGGAAAATGGCGTTGTGTTCACTGTCGACGGGAAGTAGCTCTGCGCCAAATTCTTCTACAGCATCAATAAAAAGCTGGCCTGACATTACAAGTGCTTCTTTATTTGCCAACAAGACTCGCTTACCTGCTTTCACGGCAGCCATAGTAGGCAATAAGCCGGCTGCTCCTACAATAGCAGCCATTACACTGTCGACCTCGTCCAGCGAAGCAATATGGCATAGCGCATCAACACCACCTAGCACTTCGGTACCTGGCGAAACCGAGTGTAGCTCAGCTTGAAGTTGAGACGCCGCAGCTTTATCTGCCATGACCGCATACTTAGGTTGCCACTGACGACATAGACCGATCATCTTTTCAACGTTAGTGCTTGCCGCTAAGGCAACGACAGAAAACAGATCTGGGTTTTGTTCGACCACTTTAAGCGTGCTTGCACCAATTGATCCAGTAGCACCAAGAATCGTTAACTTTTGCATGTTGTAAGACCGTTAGAAAGCTCAGGAGCGACGACGCCGCTCCTGATAAATTAGAATACGTAGTAAAGAAGAGCAAAAACTGGGAATGCTGCGGTTAGGCTGTCGATACGATCTAGCACACCACCGTGCCCTGGGATAATGTTACTGCTGTCTTTAATGCCTGAGACACGTTTGAACATACTTTCAACCAGATCACCAAGCACTGAAATAACGACAGTCACCAGCGTAATCAGCACCATATGGACAGGGCTAGTGAACTGGATATCGAACCAATCAGCAAATGCCCACGCTACGATTAATGCCGTGATAATGCCACCAATTAGCCCTTCAATGGTTTTATTGGGGCTTACATGAGGAGCCATCTTACGTTTGCCTAAGCTTTTGCCTGCAAAGTAGGCGCCGCTATCTGCAGCCCATACCAAGAAACAAACGTACAACACAAGCTTTGCGCCGTGGTATGGATCTACAGTGATGTCATACGCTCTGAGAATAATCACACTCCAAAGGAATGGGATTAATGTCAGAAAACCAAATACATGACGTAAAACAAAATTACTTTGCCAAGATTTCGTCGTTTTGGGGTAAGTAATCGCCATTAAGCTAGCAATAATCCACCAAACAAAACCAATACCCAAGACGACATAATGAGGTGTCGTTAAGTGATTGAGGCTATATGCATCAGGCGAGATGTATAGAAAACTAAGTCCGGTAATAATGATTGCCGGCACAAGGGCAGCAATGCGAGAGTTGCTTCCTGTAAACTGAGTCCACTCCCAAAAACCTAATAGCGTTATTGCAGTTAAAGCGGCAATAAAGCCCATTAGCGGTAATTTAAAAATGCCTAAAATAACCAGGGGAGCTAAAATTAGTGCTGTTATTATTCTCTGTTTCAAACTAACTAGTCCTTATTGAGCTGCCATCAATGCCTTTATTTGTTCACCTGTACAGCCAAAACGACGTTCTCGGTTGATAAACCAAGTCACAGCTTCTACCAAACTGTCTTCATCGAATTCTGGCCAGTACTCTGGTGTAAAGTACATTTCTGCATAAGCCATTTGCCACAACATAAAGTTGCTGATGCGGCACTCTCCACTGGTGCGAATTAAAAGATCCACTTCCGGTAGGTCTGCCATGGTCAAATGCTCAGTGATTAGCTGCTCATTGATATCCTCTACACGAATTTCACCGTTACGTGCTTTTAGCGCTAACGTTTTAGCAGCTTCTGTGATGTCCCATTTACCGCCATAGTTGGCTGCAATGTTGATCACCATACCCGTGTTATCTGCCGTTAGGTTTTCTGCTTCTACAATTTTCTTTTGTAGACGCTCACTAAATCGACTGGTATCACCGATCACGCGCAACCGTAAGTTATTTTTGTGTAGTTTTTTTACTTCACTAGACAGGACCGTGATAAACAGTTCCATCAAAAGACCCACTTCTTCCTCCGGACGACGCCAGTTTTCACTACTAAAAGCAAACAGCGTCATGGCTCTAATGCCTAGTTTTGAAGCAGCAGCCACGGTCTTACGAACGGCACTAACGCCTTTTTTATGACCAAATACGCGAGGTTTTCCTTTGGACTTAGCCCAACGGCCATTACCGTCCATAATGATGGCAATATGCTTAGGAAGGGAATCAGAGAAGGCTTGAGAATTTTGCATAGGGAGTTAATTGAGTTCCATCAGTTGGATAGACTAACATAAAAAAACGCTGAGCTGTGAGCACAGCGTTTTCCAACAGTGATGTGTGTGGGAGTATTAAACTTCCATCAACTCTTTTTCTTTTGCAGCAAGAACTTCATCGATCTTCTTAACTGCAACGTCAGTTAGCTTTTGAATTTCGTCTTGTGCTTTACGGTCTTCATCTTCAGAGATTTCTTTATCTTTTAGAAGCGCTTTAAGATCGTTGTTTGCGTCACGACGGATGTTACGAACAGCAACACGACCACCTTCAGCTTCACCACGGACGATCTTAACTAGGTCTTTACGACGTTCTTCCGTTAGCGGTGGAAGTGGAACGCGGATGATAGTGCCAGCTGACATAGGGTTTAGACCAAGGTCAGACGTCATGATCGCTTTTTCTACTTTCGGCGTCAGCTCTTTATCAAAAACCGTGATTGCAAGTGTACGTGCATCTTCAGCAATAACGTTTGCTACTTGGTTTAGAGGTGTTGCTGCACCGTAGTATTCTACAGAAATACCAGATAGTAGGCTTGGGTGTGCACGACCTGTACGAATTTTAGAAAGGTTGTTCTTAAGCGCTTCAACGCTTTTATCCATGCGCTCTTGCGCGTCTTTTTTGATTTCGTTAATCACAGTTTCACCTTAAAAATGTCATCTTTCCTGAAGAAAGCCTAAAACGGTTGAGCAAAGCAAGCACCACCCTAACACTTTGGAGTGGCACCTTAAGCCAAGCTTATTCGTTGATGAGCGTGCCTTCTGCTTCGCCCATAACCACGCGACGTAGTGCGCCTGGCTTGTTCATATTAAATACGCGGATTGGCATTTTGTGGTCACGAGCTAGCGTAAACGCCGCCAAGTCCATAACTTTCAGCTCTTTATCCAGAACTTCTGCATAAGATAGCTTATCATACAGCTCTGCGTCTGGGTTTGCTACAGGGTCAGCAGTAAATACACCATCAACTTTCGTCGCTTTTAGTACAACATCCGCTTCAATTTCGATACCACGTAAACAAGCAGCAGAATCCGTTGTAAAGAACGGGTTACCAGTACCAGCAGAGAAGATGACAACTCGGCCTTGGCGAAGCTCACGGATCGCATCAGCCCAATTATAGTCGTCACATACGCCTTTTAGAGGGATTGCAGACATAACGCGCGCATTTACGTATGCACGGTGAAGAGCATCACGCATCGCTAGGCCATTCATTACTGTAGCAAGCATACCCATGTGGTCACCAACTACGCGGTTCATACCAGCTTCAGCTAGGCCTGCACCACGGAACAAGTTACCGCCACCGATAACTACACCAACCTGAACACCCAGTTCAACCAGTTCTTTAACTTCTTGTGCCATACGATCAAGGACCGCAGGATCAATACCAAAACCGTCTTCACCTTGAAGAGCTTCACCACTCAGTTTTAATAGAATACGTTGATACGCTGGTTTAGGGTTCGTAGTCATGGAGTTTACCTTCCAAAGAGAGTTGTTGATTAACAGTCATGAATAGACACAACTTCAGTTATGGCTATTCATCACGGCTAATCGTTCACTGCTCATAAAAAGACCGCAGCCTTGGCTACGGTCTAATCTTTATACAGTCTCTAAGGATTAACCTTTTTGAGCTGCTGCAACTTCTTCAGCGAAGCTCATTTCTTCTTTCTTCTCGATACCTTCACCTACTTCTAGGCGAACGAACGTAGAAACTGAAGCGCCTTTTTCTTTCAGCATTTCGCCTACAGTTTTCTTAGGCTCCATGATGAAAGCTTGACCTGTTAGAGAGATCTCGCCAGTGAATTTCTTCATGCGGCCAACAACCATCTTCTCAGCGATTTCAGCAGGCTTGCCTTCGTTCATTGCGATTTCAACTTGAACCGCTTTCTCTTTTTCTACTACGTCAGCTGGTACGTCTTCTGGGTTAACGAACTCTGGCTTAGAAGCAGCAACGTGCATTGCAACGTGCTTAAGAGTTTCTGCGTCGCCTTCACCAGCAACAACAACACCGATTTTCTCACCGTGACGGTAAGAAGCGATTGCAGTGCCTTGAACGTATTCTACGCGACGGATAGTGATGTTTTCACCGATTTTAGCTACTAGAGCTACACGTGCGTCTTCGAATTGTGCTTGTAGTTCTTCAACAGAAGCTTTTGAAGCTAGAGCTGCAGCTGCAACTTCTTCTGCGAATGCAGTGAAGTTACCGTCTTTAGCAACGAAGTCAGTTTGGCAGTTAACTTCAAGAAGAACAGCAACGCCGTTTTCTTCTTTGATGATGATTGCGCCTTCAGCTGCAACGTTACCAGCTTTCTTAGCTGCTTTCGCTGCGCCAGATTTACGCATGTTTTCAATTGCTAGTTCGATGTCAGCGTTTGCTTCTACAAGCGCTTTCTTACATTCCATCATGCCAGCGCCAGTACGCTCGCGAAGTTCTTTAACTAGAGCAGCAGTTACAGTTGCCATTCTGTCTTCCTCGTTTGATTCGAAATAAGGTAAAAAACAGGGGCCTAACATTGTCGGCCCCCATTGCTAACTATAACTTAGTTTATGCTACACAAAGGTTTCACATAGACCAAGTGTGACACAGAGCCGCTATTATTCAGCTTCTACGAAACCGTCTTTTTCAGCAACTGCAGCTACGTCTTTGTTACGACCTTCAGATACTGCTGAAGCAGCAGCGTTCAGGTATAGCTGTACAGCGCGGATCGCGTCGTCGTTACCTGGGATTACGTAGTCAACGCCGTCTGGGTTAGAGTTAGTATCTACCACAGCGTATACTGGAATACCTAGGTTGTTAGCTTCTTTAATTGCAATGTGTTCGTGATCAGCGTCGATTACGAATAGAGCGTCTGGTAGGCCGCCCATGTCTTTGATACCACCAAGAGATTTCTCTAGCTTCTCCATTTCGCGAGTACGCATTAGAGCTTCTTTCTTAGTTAGTTTGTCAAAAGTACCGTCTTGAGATTGAGTCTCTAGTTCTTTTAGACGCTTGATAGACTGACGAACTGTTTTGTAGTTTGTAAGCATACCGCCTAACCAGCGGTTGTTTACGTAAAACTGGTTGCTTGCGATTGCAGCTTCTTTAACAGCTTCAGATGCAGCGCGCTTAGTACCTACGAATAGAACCTTACCTTTCTTCTCGCCAACTTTAGCTAGTTCAGCTAGAGCGTCGTTGAACATTGGTACAGTTTTTTCTAGGTTGATGATATGAACTTTGTTACGAGCGCCAAAGATGAATGGCTTCATTTTTGGGTTCCAGTAACGAGTCTGGTGACCGAAGTGAACACCAGCTTTTAGCATATCGCGCATTGATACAGTTGCCATTTTAAAATCCTCTATGGGGTTAGGCCTCCACATTCCCCATAACTCCGACCAAGCTTCTGCTCAGCACCCCGGAATATGTGACGGAATGTGTGTGATTTAAAGATAAAAGGTTATTCGGATGAAGCTTGCTTCGCCGCTTAACTTTGCTAAACGAAGAGAACAGTCCTCTATTCCGGCGCGCTTTATACCATATTTTAGCTCACTGTGGCTAGTAAAAATTATTTCTTCACCGAGCCACTTTCTCCTATTTATAAGCAAAACTTTAAACATATGATCGAATTAAGAATGATGCATATTCCTATCTAACTTGGGTTAACGCCCCGATGTCTGATAGAATGCGGTCATTCGCACGTTTACGTGCTTAGGAATAAGTAGAGAAAGCCAATGTCAATCAAGATTAAAACTGCTGAAGAAATAGAACGCATGCGCATTGCGGGCAAGCTAGCCGCAGAGATTCTAGAAATGATCGAACCACACATCAAAGTTGGTGTGACGACAGAAGAGTTAAACAAAATCTGTCATGAGTACGCTCTAGAAAAAGGTGCATACTCTGCTCCGCTTGATTACCATGGTTTCCCTAAGTCGATCTGTACTTCAATCAACCATATCGTATGCCACGGTATTCCAGCGGAAAAAGACGAAATCGGTAGCAACGGCCAAATGAAGCCGGCGGTACTAAAAGATGGCGACATCTTAAACGTTGATATTACCGTAATCGTTCCAAATGATGAGAATGCCGATCTGAGCGTGCGTCCTCAGGGGTACCATGGTGACACTTCTAAGATGTTCCTAGTCGGTGATGTTTCGCCTGCAAACAAACGTCTGTGCATGGTAGCTCAAGAAGCACTGTATGTTGGTATGCGTACCGTTAAGCCAGGTTCAACGGTTGGTGACATCGGTACAGCTATCGAGAAGTACATCAAAGAGAACAACAAGAACAATCCTCGCAACAAGTTTTCTATTGTGAAAGACTTCTGTGGTCACGGTATCGGCGATGAGTTCCATGAAGAACCACAAGTGGTTCATTACAAGAACAAAGACCGCCGCGTATTAAAAGAAGGCATGTGCTTTACTATTGAGCCGATGATTAACGCTGGTAAATTTGGTTGCTCTGTTGATGCACAAGATGACTGGACTGTTTACACGGGCGACGGCAAGAACTCTGCGCAATGGGAACATACCATTGTAGTAACAAAAGAAGGTTGTGAAGTACTGACGCTTCGTAGCGACGATACGATTCCTCGCCTAATGAAAAACGCGTAAAGCTGACGACCACTCGTTGTTTACTATATCCCTGCTTCGGCGGGGATATTTTTTATCTGCCGCAAATTTGTTAGATTGTTATTAGATTAGCTTGCACGGATGGCAAATATGACACTTCAGTCCCCTCTTACCTTTTCCGATGAACAAATCAATATCGGTGAACTCAAACAAGAATTAGAGAAGTTTAGCTCTAATCAAAACCAAGAGTTTCTCAATCATCATCCGGTAACAAGCTTGGTTTTAGCCAGAGCTGAATATATGGATCTGCTTCTCAATCGTTTGTGGCAACATTTTGGCTTCAAGGATATTTACAACATTTCTCTGGTTGCCGTTGGTGGCTACGGACGCGGCGAGCTGCATCCGCTCTCCGATATCGATATTTTGATTCTGTCGAACAATAAACTGCCAACCGCGTTAGAAGCAAAAATCAGCGAATTCATTACGCTGTTGTGGGATTTAAAACTCGAGGTCGGACACGCTGTTCGCACCGTTACTGAATGTGCTGAAATTGGTAAAGCCGATCTAACGGTCGCGACAAACCTGCAAGAAGCGCGACTGCTGTGTGGAAGCGAGGACACCTTTCAGGCACTGAAGAAAGTCGTGTTATCAGACTCCTTCTGGCCAAGTGAGACGTTTTACCGCGCTAAAATTCAAGAGCAGCGCGAACGCCATGCACGTTACCACGACACGACCTACAACTTAGAACCGGACATTAAATCAACCCCTGGCGGGCTGCGCGATATTCATACATTAAGCTGGGTCGCTCGACGTCACTTTGGTGCGACTTCATTGTTAGAAATGAGCCGATACGGATTTTTAACTGACGCAGAATACCGAGAATTGGTTGAATGTCAGGACTTCCTTTGGCGAGTACGTTTCGCTCTGCACATGGAGCTTCGCCGCTATGACAACCGCTTGACCTTTGCCCATCAAGCACAAGTTGCGGAAAATCTAGGCTACGTCGGAGAAGGCAATCGAGGCGTAGAAATGATGATGAAAGAGTTCTACCGCACGCTTCGTCGTGTGGCAGAGCTCAATAAAATGCTACTCAAACTCTTTGACCAAGCGATCATTAATGGTGGGGCAACAGAAAGTGCCGAGATTCTCGATACGGACTTTCAACGTCGCGGTTCTTTAATTGAAGCGCGGAAACCCGCATTGTTCCAAGCTCGCCCAGAAACTATTCTGGATATGTTCTTACATATTGCTAACGACTCAACTATTGAAGGGGTGAGCCCACCAACGCTGCGTCAACTGCGCACCGCTCGCCGTCGGCTCAACAAGTTTTTGCACACCATTCCTGCTGCGCGTGAAAAGTTCATGGCGTTATGTCGTCACCCTAATGCTCTGCACAAAGCATTCAGTCTCATGCACCGATTAGGGGTTATGGCGGCCTATTTACCGCAATGGAGTCAGATTGTTGGTCAAATGCAGTTTGACTTATTCCATGCCTACACAGTTGATGAACACAGTATTCGCTTACTTAAACACATCAACACTTTTAGTGACCCAGAAAATCATGCGAAGCACCCAATTTGCTGTGACGTCTACCCTCGGATGCAAAAGAAAGAGCTGCTGATTATTGCCGCTATTTTCCACGATATCGGGAAAGGTCGTGGCGGCGATCACTCGATTATCGGTGAAGGAGAAGCGTACGACTTCTGCATTGAGCATGGTTTATCGAAGCCCGAAGCGAAACTTGTCGCTTGGTTGGTAAGACATCATCTATTAATGTCTGTCACCGCACAGCGCCGAGACATTTATGATCCCGATGTCATTACCGAGTTTGCCAAAAAAGTCAGAGACGAAGAATCTCTCGATTATCTTGTATGCCTGACAGTTGCAGATATTTGTGCAACCAACCCAGAACTTTGGAATGCTTGGAAACGAACTTTACTTGCGGAGCTGTATTACTCCACACAACGTGCTTTACGTAGAGGCCTAGAGAACCCTGTCGATGTACGTGAGAGAATTCGCCACAATCAACAAATGGCCTCCGCTATGCTGCGCAAAGAGGGGTTTGCCGCGCGCGAAATTGAAGTATTGTGGCAACGCTTCAAAGCTGACTACTTCCTTCGTCATACCCATACGCAAATCGCGTGGCACTGCGAACACTTACTTCGCATGGAAGATCCGACTAAGCCTTTGGTGTTGATCAGTAAAAAAGCCACTCGTGGCGGCACTGAGGTGTTTGTATATACGAAAGACCAGCCTGCTTTATTTGCGACAGTCGTGGCGGAGTTAGATAGGCGTAATTTTAATGTACACGACGCGCAAATCATGACCAGCAAAGATGGGCACGTGATTGATACCTTTATGGTACTCGATCAACATGGCGAAGCGATCGATGAGTCTCGTCACGCCGCGGTGATTAAACACCTCACTCATGTACTGGAGGCAGGCCGACCAACCAAGATTAAAACGCGCCGTACTCCGAACAAACTTCAGCACTTTAACGTGAAAACCAAAGTCGACTTCTTACCAACCAAAGGTAAAAAACACACTTTAATGGAGTTTGTCGCGCTAGACACACCAGGGCTGTTGGCCAAAGTAGGCCGTACGTTTGCTGATTTAAATATCAACCTTCATGGTGCAAAAATCACCACCATTGGTGAGCGAGCAGAAGACTTGTTTATTTTAACCAGTGATGCAGGGGGAAGATTAAGTGAAGAACAACAGGATGAGCTAAGAGAGAGATTGATCGAAAAGTTATCTGATGAGGTCGCAGCTTAGATCAAACCTGCCAATCTTTTCGGTTCAGGGCGAGAGCGATCTTGCCCACAAGTTAAGCATTTTGGCTAAATATCAGCTATCTAGCTCATACATAGGCTGCTACAGTTATATCAATATCAATTCGATGTAATAGAGGTAGCCTATGTATCCCCACCTCACTGGTTTGGGTATTCACGACCCTAAGCAGATTGAACGTTATTCCCTACGCCAAGAAGCACACAAAGACGTACTCAAGATCTATTTCCACAAGCAAAAAGGCGAACTGTTCGCTAAAAGCGTTAAATTCAAATACCCACGCCAAATCAAAAATGTTCTTGTGGACAGTGGCAGTCACAAATATAAAGAAGTAACGGAAATCAACCGTAACCTCACATTAGTCATTGATGAACTGAATAAAATCACTAAGCCAACGAAACAACCTGAGGTTGATGTAAAAGAGAAAATTCTTTCAGACCTTCGTCATTTAGAAAAAGTCGTTTCGAGCAAGATCGCAGAGATCGAAGCGGATCTTGAAAAACTAAAGTAAAACGTTAAGTCTTAAATATTAAAAAGGGTTAGCATTGATGCTAACCCTTTTTATTTTCAGCCCTAAACCACCTACTTCAGTAGGTGGTTATCATCCGTTTCGGCTTTGCCTGTAAAACTACTCA
>NZ_JAWOUS010000020.1:0-106118 GCF_033339495.1 Vibrio sp. 2134-1 | reverse complement strand
GTATGGACTCCTTAGATTTAGGCTTTGACACCATAAATTCTAGCTCCCTCCAGAGGGAGGGAGTCCATACATCGCGAACCTAGGTGAGACTAGGAATCTACTTTCAGCAAACTTTGAAATAACAGAGAAAACAAAAAATCCACCTCAACCGAGGTGGATTTCAGTATTCAACTCAAAGCAAATTCAATTAAGACTTTGGCTCTGATTTCGCGTCAAACTTTTCAGACCAAGCCGCTAGAATCTCTGCACGCTTGCTACCCATTTGCGCGAAGTCCATCTTCGCCATGTTCTCTTGAACGTTCGGGAAGTTAGATACGGTCGCTTTCACGTCTTTATGTGCAACCACTGGATACATTTCTACGTAAAGCTCGTTTGCCGTTTTAGAGATTGACCAGTCGACAACACGTTTCGCTGCATCCGATTCTTTTACTAGACCAACGGCTTCTGATTCCCAGCCGATACCTTTTGGTGTGATAACCGCTAGTGGTGCACCTTGTGTTTTCAGCTTCGCGCCGCGGCTCGCCATCGAAATACCGATAGCCACTTCACCCATACCCGCTTGAACACATGGCTTAGAACCAGAGTGCGTGTAGTGTGCAATGTTCTTGTCTAAGTCACGCATGTAGTTCCATGCCTGATCTTCACCCATGTTTTGTAGCCAAGCAGAAACTTGCATATAGCCAGTGCCTGAAGACGCTGGGTTCGGCATTGCAATGTGACCTTTGTAAACCGGCTTCGTTAAGTCTTCCCAAGACGTTGGTTTAGGCAGGTTAAGTTGTTTCGCTACCGCTTCGTTGAAACAAACTGCGTTAAAGAACGCATCGTTACCAAACCAAGCTTGATTTGATTGAGGGTCGTTTAGGTTCGCATGCAGCTCTTCCAAACCTTTTGGTGTGTAAGGCTTAAGAAGACCTTCATCTTTAAGCAGTGCCATTGACGAGCCAGCCAGACCCCAAACCACTTCCGCTTGAGGGTTGTTCTTTTCTGCCAGCAATTTCGCCGTCATGATACCGGTTGAATCGCGAACCCACTTAATCTTGATATCTGGGTTATCTTTCTCAAACGCAGACTTGTATTTCGCAAGAATGTCAGTTTCGAAAGCGGTGTAAACCGTGACTTCCTGTGCTGCCATTGCATTCGTAGCTAGCAGAGAGACAAGTGCAGCCAGCGATCCTTTCATCAAACGGTTTTTCATCATTTTCTCCAGTTAATTTGGCTAAGTTTTAATTTGGTCTGTACCAGTTGACGATATACACCCTACTGAGCCTTTGTGACGAAATCATGACCATTAAATGGCAGTTTTACGAAAATTTGCGCTGAATAATTGTTCAATTGATCCGCCATTTTCTGGATATTAAAGTTTTATGAAATTGGATATTCGCCTATTTACTGCCCTTTTCTTCCTCGCTAGAGTGAGTTTGAAATTTGGTGTAGACCAATTAGACTATTCTGATGGAAATCGAGATGAAAAACGAATACCTACTACTGACTCCAGGTCCTCTATCTACTTCTGAAACAGTACGTGAAGCCATGCTAAAAGACTGGTGTACTTGGGATGATGAATACAACAAAGACATTGTAGAAGTGATCCGCACTAAGCTTGTAAAACTAGCGACGGAGCAAGACGGCTACACCAGCGTACTAATGCAAGGTAGCGGCACCGCATCAGTAGAAGCAACGATTGGCAGCGCCATTGGCAAAGATGGGAAGTTGTTGGTTGTCGACAACGGCGCTTACGGTGCGCGTATCGCTCAGATCGCTGATTACCTAAATATTCCATGCCATGTAGTTTCCCCAGGCGAAACATCACAGCCACACTTGAACGAGGTGGAAACTGCATTGGCATCGGATCCTGCTATCACACACGTGGCAATTGTTCATTGCGAGACAACCACTGGCATGCTGAACCCAATTGAGACATTTGCTTCTGCAGCAAAAGCACACGGTAAAGTGGTGATTCTCGATGCCATGTCGAGCTTTGGTGGCATTCCTATCGATATCGCTGAGCTAGGCATCGATTTTATGATCAGCTCTGCAAACAAATGTATTCAAGGCGTACCGGGTTTTGGCTTTGTGATTGCAAAACAAACAGAGCTCGAAAAGTGCCAAGGTCAGGCACGTTCTTTAAGCCTTGATCTTTACGACCAGTGGAAGTGCATGGAAGTGAACCACGGCAAATGGCGTTTTACGTCTCCAACGCACACGGTTCGCGCTTTCTATCAAGCATTGTTAGAGCTGGAACAAGAAGGCGGCATTGAGGCTCGTCATAACCGCTACCAAACTAACCAGAAAACACTGGTTGCAGGTATGCGTTCTTTGGGTTTCGAACCACTACTGAGTGATGACCTACACTCACCAATCATCACTTCTTTCTACTCTCCAACGCACAGTGATTACCAGTTCAAAGTGTTCTACACACGTTTGAAAGAGCAAGGTTTTGTGATTTATCCGGGTAAGGTATCGAACGCAGATTGCTTCCGTATCGGCAACATTGGCGAAGTTTACCCAGCAGATATCGAGCGCTTAATCGGTGCGATTGAAAAAGCAATGTACTGGCAAGTTGCGTAAAGCAGCCTTCTGATTGAGAGAGCGTTATGACTCAGAATATCAAACCGACCCATTTCCGCAGCGAAGGCGATGTCAACACAACACCAGCGCGCCAAGCTTGGAATGCATCGATGGATGACGAACGCACACAAACATTATTGAAGCGTGACTCGGAAGTCTTTCTTCATCAAGCCATGTCGACGCCTTGCTTAGATACCTTGGAAGCAGCAGAAGGCATCTACATCCAAGATGCCACCGGCAAAAAGTACATGGACTTCCATGGCAATAACGTCCACCAGTTGGGCTACGGTCACCCGCATGTGATGAAACGCGTGCAAGAGCAAATTGCCAAACTGCCGTTTTCACCACGTCGTTTTACCAACGAGACCGCGATTGAATGTGCCGAAAAGCTCACCCAAATCTGTGGCGGTGAATTGAACCGTGTGCTGTTTGCTCCGGGTGGCACATCTGCGGTTGGTATGGCTCTTAAATTAGCACGCCACATCACGGGCAACTACAAGGTGGTGTCTCTGTGGGATTCCTTCCACGGCGCATCATTGGATGCCATCTCAGTAGGTGGCGAAGCGTGTTTCCGACAAGGCATGGGGCCATTAATGGCAGGTGTTGAGCGCATTCCACCAGCCGTATCTTACCGTGGTGCTTTCCCAGTCGCGGACGGCAGCGACGTGCATTACGCCGACTACCTTGAATACGTGATTGAGAAAGAAGGTGGCGTGGGCGCGTTTATCGCAGAAGCGGTTCGTAATACCGACGTACAAGTGCCGAGTAAAGCCTATTGGAAACGCATCCGCGAAATCTGTGACAAACACAATGTCATGCTGATCATCGACGACATCCCTAACGGCATGGGTCGCAGCGGTGAATGGTTTACCTACCAAGCCTATGACATCGAGCCAGATATGCTCTGCATCGGTAAAGGTTTGGGCGGAGGGTTAGTGCCTATCGCTGCCATGGTAACCAAAGACAAATACAACACTGCTGAGCAAATCTCAATGGGTCATTACACTCATGAGAAAAGCCCTATCGGTTGTGCTGCAGCACTGGCAACTATGGAAGCCATTGAACAAGACTGCTTGCTAGATAAAGTCAAAGCCGACAGCCAGTTCATGCGTGAAAAGCTGCTAGAGATGAAAGCCAAATACCCAGTGATTGGTGATGTGCGTGGCATTGGCATGTTGTGGGGTATTGAGTTGGTCACTGACCACGAAAGCAAATCGCGCGCGTATGACGAAGCGGAAGCTGTGCTGTACCAATGCCTCAACAACGGAGTGAGTTTCAAGGTATCGCAAGGTAACGTGATTCAACTCAGCCCACCGCTGATCATCACTCGTGAACAACTAACAGAAGCGTTGGCGATCTTCGAAGAAGCCATCGCCAAAGTGTGTAAAGACTTTAACTACTTCTAACCTCAAAACCAATTTATTCAGAGCGCGGTTCCAATGTGTAGGCAGCGCTCTGGCAAGCAAGAAAAAGGATTGAACATGAGCAACTCACCAATTCAAGCAGTGATCTTTGACTGGGCTGGCACTATCGTCGATTTCGGCTCTTTTGCACCGACCAGTATCTTTGTGGAAGCGTTCAAACAAGGCTTTGATTTCGATATCGATCTTGAGGAAGCGCGCGAACCAATGGGGCTTGGTAAGTGGGATCACATCCAAGCAGTGGGTCGTATTCCTGCAGTTGATAAGCGCTGGAATGAGAAGTTTGGTCGCTCAATGACCAGTGAAGACATCGACGATATCTACGCAGCATTCATGCCTCTGCAAAAAGCAAAAGTGGCTGACCACGCAGACCCAATCCTTAATGCGATTGAAGTTGTGAATGGCCTGAAAGACAAAGGCATCAAGATCGGCTCTTGTTCTGGTTACCCTCGCGAAGTGATGGACGTATTGATTCCAGTGGCTGCGGATTACGGCTACAAACCGGATTACGTAGTAGCAACGGATGACCTGCCGCAAGGTGGTCGCCCAGCACCATTTATGGCACTGAAAAACGTGATTGAGCTGAATGTTACCGACGTTAATGCGTGTATCAAAGTGGATGACGCCGCACCGGGCATCGATGAAGGTCACAACGCAGGTATGTGGACCGTTGGTTTGCTGCTTTCTGGTAACGAAGCAGGTCTAACGTTTGAAGAATACCAAGCCGCGGACGAAGCAAAGCTTGATGCCGCTCGTGAAAAAGCGCGTGCAAAACTGCTCAAGAGCTCGCCGCATTACCTCATCGACACCATTGCTGACTTCCCAGAAGTGGTTGCAGATATCGAACGTCGCCTAGCAGCAGGTGAGCGTCCTTAGTCTTCATCTTCCACAAATAAATGAAACAAACGCCCCTCACGTGAGGGGCGTTTTTCTTTTTGGCACTATCTTAGAAAGTTTGGCTTATTGAAGCGTAGTTCCGTTAGATAGCAGCTTTCTTGTCGGCTCTTGCTCGGTGTATTCGACCGCATCGTGATCCGCGAGCTTATCGACTTCCGCCTGCTCACCCACCACAATCAACACGTGTTGTTTCACCAGAGCGTCGACCACTTCAATGTTGTGCTGACGAAGAAGCGCTCTCACTTCGCTCTCTTTTCCTTCATGATACTTAACAAAGTAACGCGCAGGTTGCTGCTCGGCTTGATCTTGGCGTTCATCCACGAGAGGAAATCCTTGATTGTTTGCCAAGCTGCTTGAGCTCAGTCCGATTGCCAATAGTGCGGTAGCGCCTACCACAGACAAAGAAAGTAAGGTCAACTTCTTCATAGTCACTCCTTATTGAAAGGTCAGAGTCCAACTGTTGATGGTGCCTGTGTCTCTTCTGGCACTGTCTACCGCTTTTAGTTCCCATGTACCTTGCGATTCAAAACCAGAAAAATCCGCTTGGAACGTGTTTTTTATATCGTTAGCGCTGCCGCCGGTATTATTGTGAAGTACAACTTCTCCACCAGTCGGTGACGTTAAAGTCACTCGTAGATCACCGATGTAAGTGTGGCTAATATCAACGTCAATACTTACTGTGCCTGAATCACCAGAGCGATCGACTTCTACTGCACTGATTGCGCCAGAAGATTTATTATCTGGAATCGCAACAGGGCTGGTATTTGAGAAGCTAGAGTCCGAAGAGCTACCACCATCAGGTCCATTACAGCCAGCGTCCAAGAACAGCTTCGCCGCTTCAGCATTAACTAGGCCGTGGCCAGTACGGTTGTCTCGACCAGCAACATCAATATCTGTTGCAGTTTTCACTAGGGCATTACGTACTTGCGCTGCTGTACAGGTTGGGTGGTAACTCCACACCAAGCCAGCTACGCCCGTTACGTGCGGTGTCGCCATTGATGTACCATTGTAGTACTCGTAATCTTCACCAGAGGTTGTTGCAACAGTAATTTCCTGACCAACATACCCCAACAGCTCTTGACCAAATGCACGATCAACCGTTACCGAAACCATACGATAAGCGTTGTTTGTGTCTACCAAGAAAGGGTTTTGTAAACCAGGTAGTTCAGAGTTGCTGTATACGATTGCAGCTCGCGCACCCGCATTGTAACAAGCCTGAACCGCATCTACTTCAGGGTAGTTTCCTGAAGACTGGTTGCCGATACGCTCAGTCAAACAAATTTTGCCCGACATATCACCACAGTTAAAGTTACCGCCAGAGACATCACAGCTATCTAGCGTTGCCGTTACTGAACCCGCGATTGGATCCGGAACATACGAAGAACCGTTATTGATCAAACGATTGTGAGGAACAATCCCACGATCAAACTGACTGACACCATTCAAGGTAATATCAGAAAGTTTACCTTCACCTACCGTAACCGTTGATAAGATCGCCACACCCGGGCCTGAGATCTCAACTTGATTAGTAGATTGTGAGAACGCTGCATGATCATTTTGATTATCAACAGCCGCAACAGACATCACTGAGTCATAAGAAGCTGGATAGCTGTGCGCTGTATTGCCATCATTACCCGCAGCGGCGATCAATAGAACGCCTTGATCGTAAATATTTTGCAGTGCATTTTGCTCAGTTCGGCTTGATTGACTACCACCAAGGCTCATGTTCACAACGTTAGCACCATTATCGGCACAGGTCTGGATTGCTTTAACAAGCCCAGATGAGTAACCCCAACCCGATTCGTTAAATACTTTCACGATGTGCAAATTCACATTCTGGTTTGGCATCACACCCTTTACACCTTCGGTGTTGGCAATCGCAGCAATCGTACCCGCGACGTGAGTACCGTGGGCATTGTTGTTACCCGGATCACTCCATGATCCCGTACCACTATCGTTAGTACCAGCAACGCGGTTACCGCTTAGGTCGTTGTGCGAAATGTCGTACCCTGAATCGATAATACATACAGTGCGATTACCCGCATTGAAGTCAGCTAGCAGTTGAGCATTAACCGCTTCATATCCCCATGGGGTCGTTTCGCTGAGCAAATAGCGAGGTGGATCGACTTCCACGTATTCCACATCACTACGATTGCGAAGCGGCTCTAAGTCATCGCCATCCAATTCAACGCTGTAAATGGCGCGATTGCCCAGTTTTTCCACCTTACGTGCCTTCACCTGTTCTAGAACAGACTCCTGCGCGATTCGTGGCCCCCAGAAAGAGTTACCACCCATTGAAGAACGGCTGACTGCATCTTCTTTGAATTTGACGATGTACTTCGTCGGTAACTTAGATTCATCAAATCCCATTGGTGGAGCCGCAAACGCTGACATCGAAGTGGTCAGTGCTATTGCTACGGCAGACAACGAAAATAAGCCTTGTTTTTTACTTGTTGTGTAGTGCATTTGCCCTATTCCTTATTTGAGCTAATTTTTATTCACTATATTCTCATGAAAAGTCATCATCATGATGTTTGCATGAGAGCTTCAGCTATAGTTTACAGAGCAAAAATGCCAAACAATTTGTTTCATGAATATACAAATTTGTACAAAAGATCATTCAATAAACACTTTAAGTTAACATTAAAAATCATCAACAAAACCTTATAAAGCAATTACTTAATTAACAAAAAGTGAATGTTAAATTAATGTTAGTGAGTAATTATTCTAAATATCACCCATTTAATCGATTGCTATGCTGAATGGATTTTTTGACCGTGGTGCCAAAACTGAAATATTGAATATTTAGTTGTTGACTGTCTTGAGCATTTACTCAGAATTAGAAGGTTTAGTGAGAAAAATTCTCATCTAAATACTGTTATAGCCGAGCGTATTCACGCATTCGGAACAATAACCATTACAAGAAGAGTGAATGATGAAAAAAACAATCACACTATTAACTGCATTACTTCCGCTTGCCTCCGCCATTGCAGAGGAGCCAACTTTATCACCAGCAATGGTTTCTGCGGCTGAAGTGGTTAGCGCGCAAGAAAATCAAACTTATACGTACGTTCGATGCTGGTATCGTACGAGCCACTCCAAGGACGATGCGGCTACCGATTGGAAATGGGCAAAAAACCAAGATGGTAGTGACTTCACTATCGATGGTTATTGGTGGAGCTCTGTTTCATTTAAAAACATGTTCTACACCAATACCTCACAAAACGTAATTCGCCAGCGTTGTGAGGAAACACTAGATCTAGCGAACGAGAACGCAGACATTACATTTTTTGCTGCCGACAATCGTTATTCTTATAACCACACGATCTGGAGCAATGATGTTGCAATGCAACCAGATCAAATCAACAAGGTGGTGGCTTTGGGCGATAGCTTGTCTGATACAGGCAACATCTTTAACGCGTCCCAATGGCGCTTCCCTAACCCTAATAGCTGGTTCTTGGGTCACTTCTCAAACGGTTTTGTTTGGACGGAATACGTTGCTAAAGCCAAAAACTTACCGCTATACAACTGGGCAGTTGGTGGCGCAGCAGGTGAAAACCAATACATCGCGCTAACTGGTGTCGGCGAACAAGTTTCTTCTTACTTAACCTACACAAAGCTGGCGAAGAACTACAACCCTGCTAACACATTGTTTACGTTAGAGTTTGGTTTAAATGATTTCATGAACTACAACCGTAGCGTGCCGGAAGTAAAAGCGGATTACGCTGAAGCTCTGATTCGTTTAACAGACGCTGGCGCGAAGAACTTCATGTTGATGACACTGCCAGATGCAACCAAAGCACCACAGTTCAAATACTCAACACAGGAAGAAATTGAAACGATTCGTGCGAAAGTATTGAAGATGAACGAGTTCATCAAAGCACAAGCGATGTACTACAAAGCCCAAGGCTACAACATCGCATTGTTTGATACACACGCACTGTTTGAGAAGTTAACCTCGGCACCAGAAGAACACGGTTTCGTAAATGCAAGCGACCCTTGCTTAGACATCAACCGTTCATCCTCTGTTGACTACATGTACACTCACTCATTACGTTCTGAATGTGCAGCATCTGGCGCAGATAAGTTCGTGTTCTGGGATGTGACTCACCCAACCACAGCAACGCATCGTTATGTGGCTGAAAAAATGTTAGAAAGCAGCAATAACTTAGAAGAGTTTCGCTTTTAATAAGCCGTTGTTGTTCATTGCAAGTTAATCTGCATAAAAATGACCACGATGCTTCGTGGTCATTTTTTATCGATATCGACCCCCGATAACGGGTTTATTTGAGCTCGCTTACTTCAAGCCGTTGATTTAGAGACGTTGACTTTGAGCAGTCTCATTCAGCGTTCTGTTTTGGTACGTTACCGCGGAAGCTGTTCACCATAATAGAGATCAACGTCTTTAAGGTTTCATCATCACTGCGGTATGAGTAGGCTCGTATACCCGTAAACTGAACCTGGAACAACTGAGCAAGAAGCAATGTATCCTGGGCTTCAATTTCGCCATTCTCGATTGCTCGCTCAAACAGCTTTGCAAGAAAAGATTCAAATTGGTTTGCTAAGCTGTTTGTTTGATTGCGCAGCGCATTAAAATCCTCAGCAAATTCACTTGCTGATTTGACTAACATGCACACCTCACTGGGATTGGAGTCTCGCTGATTGATAACCACATCAATCGCGAAAGCTTCTATTGCATCTAGAACCGTTGTGTTCTGAGCTAAATGCAACTCAAACAGGGCTTGTAAGTTCGCAACGTACATTTTTAGCGCTTCACAATATAGCCCCTCTTTTGACCCAAACGTCGCATAGATACTTCCAGGACGCAGATTAACGCTATCTTGCAAATCACGTGTAGATGTTGCATGAAAACCTTTCTTCCAGAATAGATCCGAGGCGGCTTTCACCACTTCATCACGTTGGAATTTCTTTGTATTCGCCATGAGCAATTATCAATTTTGAACATATGCTCAATTTTATATTGAGCGACCGCTCAAAATCAACTATCCTGTTCTTGCCTAATTCGCTCATATCCAATTACAGGAGATTTAAACATGGCAGAATTTAAACTGTATACCGCAGAAAACGCACCCGAAGGATCAAAGCATCTGATTGAAAATTCAGTCAAAGCGTTTGGCATGCTACCAAATCTTCATGCTGTTATGGCTGAAGCGCCAACCTTGCTTGAGGGTTATCAAGTTGTGCATGAGCTCTTTCAACAAACATCATTTAACGCAGAAGAATTGACCGTCGTATGGCAAACCATCAACGTTGAACATGGTTGTCACTACTGCGTTCCTGCTCATAGTGCGATCGCGGCGTCAATGAAAGTGGATCAGGAGATTGTTGATGCTCTCGTCAACCAAACACCATTGGCAGACGAAAAACTTGAAACACTACGAGAAACAACGCTTCAAATGGTGCGTCAACGTGGTGTAGTGGAAGAGTCTCAGATAGAGAAATTCTTTGCGGCAGGTTACGGACAGCAGCAACTGCTTGAAATTGTTCTTGGTCTAGCGCAAAAAGTGATGAGTAACTACACCAATCACCTAGCTGACACCCCGGTTGATGCACCTTTCAAGAAGTTTGCCAAGTAACTTAAGCTTTTAGTACTGGTCCCATTCATGGGACCAGTAATACCTTCAAAAAAGGCTTTGTTGCATGGCGCTTCGCTAGTGTGCGCTGACCCCTAATTACAACGGCGCAACGTCGGTTCCTCCTAAAGACTGGTAAAGCGTAACCTGAGTGAGAAACTGGTTGTAGCGGTTCTCCAACAAAGAAGCTTGCGCGTTTCTGGTGTCTTCTTGGGCATTCAAATAGTCCATGATCGATGTCGAGCCATACTGATACCGCGCAGCATATATGGACTCAGCGGCACTTGCGGCATCATATTGTTCTTGTAAACGCGCCGCCTGATACTTCAATTTCTCGCGTGCCGACAAGGCATTTTCGACATCTTGGAATGCGGCGTACAACACTTGGCGATAGCTCACAATGGCCGATTGATAGTCTAGATCGGCAATGGCTTGGCTGTTTTTCATCTCATTCCACTGCAAAAACGGTAGCGTCATATCCGCACCTAAACTGCCGATCGGGTTGGAAAGCAGGTCTTTGAGCGCTTGTGACGATCCCCCCAAAGCCCCAGTGAGCGTCAGCTTAGGCAAGTAGTCCAAATCTGCTGCGTCTTTATTTGCTAGCGCGGCTTTGACGTCATAAATCGCGGCTTTAATGTCGGGTCTGCGGATCAATAAATCAGACGGAGCACCAACACTCAACGATGGCATATCGCCTTCAGGCAGCATTTGGATGTTTGCACTGATGCTCTTCGGCGGTTGATTGAACAAAATCGCAAAGGCGTTGTTTGCCTCAAGTAAACTCTGTTCAAACTCACTTTGCTGCGCTTGTAAGCTTGCCAACGTACGTTTGGCTTCAAGCACATCTAACTGATCCACAGCGCCAAGTTGGTACTGTTTTTCAATCAATTGTAGCGTTTGAGCTGCGTCTACCACATTACGCTGGCTGAGGTTTAAGCGCTGTTGCAGATAGCCGATTTGCCAATATAGCGATGCCGTCGTTGCTACCAAACTTTGTGCGGTCGCCTCGCGATCTTGTTGACTTGCCATCGCCGACCACTTGGCTTGGTCAACGTCTGCCGAGATTTTTCCCCATAAATCCAACTCGTAATTGACGGATAAGTTAGTGCTGTAACTATCTGCCGATTCCCCGCTATCAAGAGATTTTTGAACTTGTCCTGATGTGGAAGAACTCAACGTAGGGAAAAGGTCATCTTGCGCTAAACCCAGCTGTAAACGCGCTTTCTTTAGCGTTAGCGTTGCCAGCGTCAAATCGTTATTTTGAGCCAACACCTGAGTAATGTATTGATTAAGAGTTGGGTCGTTAAACGCCAACCACCAAGGATCCATACTGACATCACCCGCAACATGCATCTGTTGCCAATTTGCAGGCACTTGCACCTCAGGAGCTTGATAGTCGCTACGCATAAGCGAACCACAACCTGACAACCACACTGCGCTTAAGGCAGCCGCGACCAATCGAGTTTTGAATTTCATTGTGTTACTCATTTTTAGTCTCTCGCTAGCGCTTCTATCGGATCGAGTTTGGCGGCATTGCGAGCGGGTAAAAAGCCGAAAGCGATGCCAATCAACGTTGAGCAAATAAACGCCCAGATGATCGAGCTCATTGAGTAAATCATTTGGAAGCTGCTGCCAGATGTACTGAATGCAAAACCAATCAAAAACGCCAACCCAATACCAGCAATACCACCACACAAACACACTAGTACCGCTTCAATCAAAAACTGACGCAAAATATCCGCTTGCCGCGCACCCACAGCCATTCGCACACCGATCTCTTTCGTGCGCTCTGTCACCGACACCAACATGATGTTCATTACACCAATTCCGCCGACAATTAGGGAGATCACCGCAATCGCTGAGATCAGTAACGTCATGGTGGCGGTGGTTTTCTCTATGCTCTGACGAATGGTATCAGTGTTAATCGTGAAGAAATCTTCTGTACCGTGGCGCATTTTTAACAAGTTGATGATGCTCTGTTCTACCGCTGCGCTTGGGGCGTTCTCATCAATCCGTACAGTAATGCCGTTGAGGTAACGTTGTCCCATCATGCGCCCAGACATGGTGGTGTATGGCACCCAAATTTTCAGCGCGTCGCTGTTGCCAAACGCGTCTTCTTTTTTCTGCGTGACACCCACAATACGCACTGGCAATGAACCTAGAAAAATCACTTCACCAATCGGATTTCTATCCGCAAACATTTCCTTTCTGGTGTTGTCATCAATCACTGCTTCTTGGGCGAGTGAGTTCACGCTCTCTTCATCCCAAAACTGACCTTTGGCGATCTCATAACCGCGCACACGGAAATAATCTTCCCCAACCCCTTCCACAGACGCGGTTGCATCCTGATTGGCGTAACGCACGGTTAAGCTGTTGGATAAAGACGGCGTGACACTGTCGACAAAAGGCAGACTCTCCAACGATTTAGCATCGTCGGCGGTTAGCGTTTTCACTCGTCCGGAGCGGCGGTCACCAAACCCTTTGCCCGGCCTGACATCAATGGTGTTTGTTCCCATGGATGAAATATTCGACAAAATTTGCTGTTGTGAACCATTACCTAGTGCCACCACGGAAACCACCGAGGCTATACCAATAATGATGCCGAGCATGGTCAAAAACGTACGCATTCTGTGGCTAGACATCGCCAGCAGCGCCATTTTGAGCGCGTCAATAAAACTGTCCCACTTCCACCACTTACTGGCGGCTTGCGCTGGGCGATGAAAAGACGCGTTCGGTCTCTTTGCTGCTTGCTCATTGATTACAACTTGTGCATTTGGCGTATCTGCAATGATTTCACCATCTTTGATTTCAATGATGCGATCCGCAAAGTTCGCCACGTTCATATCATGAGTCACTAAGATGATAGTATGCCCAAGTTGATGCAACTCTTTAAGCAGTGCCATCATCTCTTGCCCACTGTGACTGTCTAATGCGCCAGTGGGCTCATCAGCGAGAATCACCTCACCACCGTTCATCAGTGCACGAGCAACACTCACGCGCTGTTGCTGGCCACCACTCAGTTGGCTGGGCTTGTGAGTGAAACGATCTTCCAGCCCTAAGCGAGCCAATAACGACTGCGCTCGTTCCGTTCTTTGACGATGAGGAACTCCCGCGTAAACCGCAGGTACTTCCACGTTTGCCACCGCGGTTAAATCCCCCAGCAGATGGTAACGCTGGAATATAAAGCCAAAATACTCGCGGCGCAGTTCCGCCAGTTGGTCGGATTCCAACGTCGATACATCTTGCCCATTAATGAAGTATCGACCGCTGGACGGTTTATCCAAACAGCCGAGCACATTCATCAGCGTCGATTTACCTGAGCCTGATGCACCCACGATCGCGACCATTTCACCGCGTTTTATCTCTAAATTAATGTGGTTCAACACGGTAAGCGACTCGTCGCCAGAGACAAATCGTCGAGTTAAATCCTCAACTTTTAAAAGCACGTCACTCATCTTAGAACCTCATTGGAGGTCGACGACGATCACCTCGGCTTGATGATTCTCCATCCATAGCATTGCCAAGAACAACTTGGTCGCCCTCCTTCAAACCTGAGAGAATTTCTGCGTTCACTTTGTTGTTGATACCCACTGTCACGGGCTTTTGCACCACTTGGCCCTGTTCAAGCACTGGCACGGTATAGTTGCCTTTGCCGCCAGATTTTTGCAGCACTTGTGAAGGGACAATCAAGGTATTTTCCGATTGCTCAAGGACAATCGAAACTTGCGCAGTCATGCCGATGCGCAAAATACCTTGCGGGTTCTTCACATCAAATACAGCGTTGTAGTAAATGGCGTCGCTATCTGAAATGCTCAAATCGCTGTCATCGCCATCCATGATTGTTGGCCCCGGCTCAATGGCGCGCAATGTGCCTTTAAACTGCTGATTCGGTTTGCCTAAAATGGTGAACAGCGCCGTTTGGCCGGGGTGAACAAAAATCACATCGGCTTCCGAAATTTCGGCTTTCACTGTCATCGTATCTAACTTAGCTAACTCGATAATAGTTGGCGTGGTTTGATTGGCGTTTACGGTTTGTCCTTCTTCCACCGCGGTGTAGACCACCGTGCCATCCATCGGTGCGTTGATGGTGGTGTAACCGAGATCTAACTGCGCATTGTCGACGTTGATTTTGGCTTTCTCGATTTCGGCATCCAGTTGCGCTAACTCGGCTTTGTAGATGGCGAGCGTCGCTTCGGCATTCTCGTAATCAGCTCGTGAGCTCGCTTTCGCCGCCAACATGCCTTTTTGGCGCACGAATTCATAGCTTGCTTGTTTAATCTGCGCTTGCTTAGCTTGATACTGAGCATTGAGACTATTAAGAGACGCTTGGGCTTCTTTGAGGCTATTTTGCTGAGTCAGGCTGTCAATCTGTGCAATCAAATCTCCCTGTTTGATCTCATCCCCTAAGTTCACAGCGAGGCGTTGAATTTGCCCAGATACTTGCGCACCGACATTCACCAATTTGGACGCTTGCAACATGCCGTTGGCTAATACCGCCTTTTCGATATTGCCTTTACGAACGACTTCTGTCGCGTAAGGAGAAATGGGTTCTGGACGTTGCAGATAATGATAACCACCAGCACCAATAGCAAGTAGGCCACACAAAACGATCCATTTTTTATTGAGTTTCATAGCAGGAGTGAAGTAAATAATCGTTTTGATTTTATACTGCTATTTTTCTTAGCCGTACAGGGTACGAGACGTAAAGATAGGTAAATTAACGTCAAGATACTGAAGGAATAACATCATTAATGTGAAAAATCCGAGATATTATAGTCACTTCAAAACTATATTATTCAATACGTATAGCAAAGACCATTTTTAATATAGAAATTCAAGTTATAAGTATTATAAACAAAATTTTTAAATACCAACAAACCAGTAAAGTCCAAAATTATTCAATATGCCATCAATTTAAATTTCATTATGGCCATTTTTAATTATTGAATTTCAAGAGGAGTTAAGTGACAAGTTAAATAAAAAATACCCACATAACACAGGTAAGACCGAGAGGAGTGTGTCATGTGGGTTTAAAACGATAGTTCTCTTGCTGATTCGAACTACCAACGTTGGGATGCAATGGAAATACAAATGACTCAGAGTTTCCATCACGGACACTTTATCGCTGGATTTGCCTCTGTTTGTTAGGGAACAGTCAGCACAATAAAAATAGAGAAGTAATACCGCAAAAATAAAAATAGAGGCTCTGAGTTTAATTTACACGTAAAATAATCACCACATTCACGACATGAACCATTAATAAATTCATCAATAAATATTTATTAAGTTAAATTTATTTATTGTCAACATACTGTTAGTTTTACTCCTAAATATACTGGTCAGATTTGTTTATTTTACTGCTTTTCGTTGCAATACAATCTCTAATTAATTCATGAGAAAAAACATGCAGCGACAATTCACTCTTTCACCGATTTATTTATTAATCGGTTTAGCCTCATCGACGGCGTATGCCGGTGGTTTTCAAATTAACGAACATTCGGCGACGGGTCTTGGTCGTGCTTTTGCTGGTGATGCCGTCATTGGTGATAATGCGTCTGTAGTCAGCCGCAACGCCGCAGCGATGACGCTGTTTAAACAAAATGCCTTATCGTTCGGTGTCACTTACGTCAAACCTGGCGTTACCGTTAAAAATGCGCAATATCATCGAGCTAATATTAATGCGGATGTCGATGTTAGCATGGGAGGTGGATTGATACCCAACCTTCAACCACCAAGTGTAAGTGTTACCCCATCAGAGACCGTGACCGACATTGATGACGTCGATGGCGTTGGTCAACCAGCCGTTGTACCCAATTTTTACTTTATTCACCCTATCAACGACGACTGGTATCTAGGCTTATCGGCATACTCCAACTTCGGAACCGACATGGAGTTTAAACCAAACTATGGCGCACCTGTTTTTGGCGGTGTCACCAGCGTAGCGAGTGTCAACCTTGGCGCAAGCTTGGCATACAAGGTGAACGATCGTTTTAGTATCGGTGGTGGTATTGATGTGATTTACGGCTCTGGTGAGCTGTACCGCGATATGGACGTGGGTGTTTGCGTTGGTGGGAACATACTTGGAAACGAACTAGACCAACGTTGCGGAGCAGTAAAAGGCAACGCACTTGATGTGGAAGCTGGCGGCATTGGGCTTGGCGCGAACATTGGCATGATGTACGAGTTTAACGAACGTCATCGCTTAGGTTTAAGCTACAAGCACAGCCCTAACATAGATGCCAAGGGCGACATCCACTTTGCTGGCGAATCGTACGACTCGCTTGCTATGCCGCTACCGGATATTGCGGAGTTTTCCGGTTATCACCGCGTCTTACCTAAATTTGCCCTGCACTATTCTGTGCAGTGGATTGGTTGGTCAGCATTTGACAGCTTGAAAGCTGATGATCAGTTGCTAAAAGATTTTCAGTGGCAAGACTCCGCGCACTACTCCATCGGTGCGACTTGGTACGCCAATGAACGTTGGACACTGCGCACGGGTTACATGTTCGACAAAACACCTGTCGATGAGCTGACTTCGCTTTCTATCCCAGATTCGAACCGTCACTGGTTATCTGCGGGTGCCTCTTACCAATGGTCATCAGATACCACGGTTGACATCGGCATGACGTACTTGATTGGTGAAGATGTCAACGTAGAAGAGTACGCGTATGAAGGTGTTCCTGCACCGATGGTAACGGGCGTGACCCATTCAAATGCGTTCCTAATTGGTGCCCAACTCAGCCACCGTTTCTAATTTGTCAGGCAGTGATCAAACCTCTAGGTCATTGCCTTGTAACAACGCTTATCGAAGCGACCGAACAGAGACATTATTATGAACAAAACACTACTTGCTTTTTCACTCTCACTTCTCACTCTAAGCGCAGCTCAGGCTTCGGAATGGGGCTATGGCAATTACAAACACGGGCCAGAACACTGGGGAGAAATCGCCAAAGACTGCGCAACCACGAAAAACCAAAGCCCAATCAACATCGACAACCCAGCCGATGCAAAACTGGAAGCACTGAACCTTTCGTACACTGGTCAGGTCATTGGTTTAACCAACAATGGTCATACGCTGCAAGCGCAAGTGAACGGACGTAACAGCTTCACCATCGATGGCGAGACGTTCGAGCTGCAACAGTTCCATTTCCACACACCTTCAGAAAACCAAATCAAAGGCCGCCAATATCCACTTGAAGCGCACTTTGTACACGCCAACGCAGACGGCGAGTTGGCGGTAATTTCGGTGATGTTTGATGCTGGCGATCAAAACGCAGCGCTGTCTAAACTGATCAACGCAATCCCACAAGAGAATCAAACCACGTTCTTTAAAGATACATTTGAGATTAACGACTTACTGCCAAAAACTGCAAACTACTATCGATTTAACGGCTCTTTAACCACACCACCATGTTCAGAAGGTGTGCGCTGGTTTGTGCTTAAAGACACTCAAACCTTATCCAAAGCTCAAGCCGCGAAACTGATGGAAGTCATGGGACAAAACAATCGTCCGCTGCAACCGTTAAATGCGCGCGTTGTACTTTCTAACTAATCGCCAAATCCGATAAGGGGCATCGTATTTGCCCCTTATTTTGATTCGCTCTAACCTCACTTCGTTACAGGAACCCCAATGAAAACTCCATCTGTTCTGTCACTCTTACTCGCACTCGCCCCGACATTCGCCTTCTCTCATAACCTTTTTGTCGGTCAAACCACCCCTTCCGTCAGCATTGATACCTATGGCGAAATGACGCTGCAAGGAGACGATGTGGCTTATCAACCTTGGGCAACTCAGCAGATGTTAGGCAAAGTCCGTGTGATACAAGCCATTGCAGGTCGTAGTAAAGCCAAAGAGATGAACGCACCGCTGATGTCAGCAATCACTGCCGCTCACTTTCCTGAAGATCAGTATCAGACCACGACCGTGATCAACCAAGAAGACGCCATATGGGGAACCGGTACATTTGTAAAATCGTCGGCAGAGGACAGCAAAAAGACATTCTCTTGGTCTTCCATGGTGTTGGACAAAAATGGCGTATTAGCAACAACTTGGGGTCTGCAGCAAGAAAGTTCTGCGATTATCGTACAAAATAAACAAGGTGAAATTTTATTCGTGAAAGAAGGGGCTTTAACTCAAGACGAAGTCACACACGTCATCGAACTGATTAAACAGAATATCTAAACCTAAGGTAAGGAAAAGCTATGAAACTGTTCAACACCATCGCACTCTGTCTTTTAGCGGCTGTAGCCTCTTTCCAATCGGTTGCAGGAGACAACGATTGGGATAAGATTGCAGATAAGACCGTCAGTTTTAAATCGGAAACCGACACAGTCAATCCACTGTCACCATTTGCTAACGCTCGTTTCAGCCACATAAAAATCAAATGTACGCAAGGTACGGTCGATCTGAAAAGCGTTAAAGTAATCATGAAAGATGGTCAGGAAAAGACGTTCGACAGTTTAGGGGTTCTGACTAAAGGCATGTCATCAAGAAGCTTAAGCCTACCAACAAAAGATAACGCGAAATTAGACAAGATCGAGTTGAACTATGAATCGGTTGGCAGCGCAGCGCTGCAAGTCGCGGGGGTGACCAAAAAAGCGCAAGTGGAAATCTTAGGTAAGAAAATCGACGAGTAAGCAATGGCTCAACGAGCTCACCCAAACTAAAAACAGCGGCACTAGGCCGCTGTTTTCATTAAAAAATCGTCATGGATAACTAAATGAATTTCTTCAGCTTCGCCAAACCATAAGCGGCGATGGTGACACAATCTTTGATCGTGCCGTCGATCATCATCTGTTCGAACTCCTCAACAGAAAAAGCGCGAGTGATCAAATCCTCTTCTTCACTGTCGAGTTGATTGCCCACGTCCGTTAAATCAGTGGCGAAGTAGACGTGACATGTCTGATTCAAAAAGCCGTATGCGATAAACTGCGCGCCGACATACGCCATAGCGCTCGCCTGCATGCCCGTTTCTTCACGCAGCTCGCCTTTGGCAAGCTCAAGATGATCCGCATCTGGGTTTGATTCCCACGCCCCTTGTGGGATCTCCCAACAACGTTGACCTACGGTGTAACGGTACTGCTGAACCAAGTGAATCATCCCGTTATCGATAGCCAGAATCGCAGCACAATCAGGTTTGTCGACCACACCATAGATGCCCTCTGCGCCGCTCGGACGTAAAATTTTGTCCTCACGCACCGTCATCCACTTATTCTGGTAAACGACTTTGCTGTCTAGCTGTTTGATATCTGACATGATTATTCCTTGATTTTTCTGAGGGTTACTGCGGAATAATACCCGATTCGGTTACGCCACCAAAATGTTCTTTAGTTCACTCAAAGACTCAACGGTGTAATTTGGTGCGATACGCTCATCAACGCTTGCGCCTGTGGTATTTAACCAGCAAGTTTCAATACCAAAATTATTACCACCCAGAATATCGGAATGCAGGTTGTCACCCACCATCAGTACGCGCGTTTTGCATGGGTTGCCCATTTGCTGCATCGCGTATTCAAAAATACCTAAGTCCGGTTTTGCTACGCCCACTTGTTCAGAGATCACTACTTTATCGAAGTACTCAGTCATCCCTGTGCGCTCAAGGCGAATTGCTTGCAACTCTGTAAAACCGTTGGTGATGATGCCCATTTTAGCTTTGCCTTGCAGCGCTTCCATCAGCTCTTTTGCACCTGGCAACAAGCTGCAAATATCGGCCATTGCTTCTAAAAATGCGCTATTGAGATCTGCTGTTGTGGTATTCAACTTCTCAGCCCACTCGGTAAAACGCTTATGTTTTAGCTCATCTGCCGTTACTTTGCCGTCTTGGTAATCCACCCACAGCGGTTTGTTTACGGTTTGGTAATGAGCAAAATCTTGTTCAGTAAAATCTACGCCTTTGCGAGAAAACATAAGCTGCAAACCTTTGAAAGCATCAAAGTGGAATAAGGTTTCGTCAGCGTCAAACAGGATCCAATCGTACTTCATTTTCTTCTTCCCAAAATCAAGGTCGTAATACTGGTGCATAGTCTAGATTGTTTTCTTCTTGAAGATAATCTCTATAATTGGAAATTAATTGTATCCTTGTGCTCAACAATAAATGCTTCACGATAATAGGAGATTGATGTGAACGCGATTGCCTCCCTGCCCGTTTTTGTTGCTGTTGTCGAATGCGGCAGCTTTTCCCTTGCGGCCAAACAGCTGAATCTGACGAAATCGGCGATCAGCAAACGCATCAACCAACTAGAAGACGATTTGGGCATTCGTCTCCTTAATCGAACTACGCGTAAGCTGAGCCTGACCGAAGCAGGAGAACGCTATTTTGAGTACGCTTCTCAAGCGCTCAATCTGGCCCAACAAGGCGTGGACGCGGTATCGGAGCTGCAAGGATCTCCACAAGGTCGGCTCAAAATTACCGTGCCGATGTCTTTCGGTGTGCTGCATATCGCGCCTTTGATCAGCGAGTTTCTCGCTCGTTACCCGAAAATTGAAGTGGATTTAAACCTCGAAGACAAAATGGTCGATTTGGTTAAAGACGGTTTTGATTTGGGGATCCGTATTGGTGAACTCACCTCTTCCAATCTAATCGCAAAACGTCTCGCCCCTTGTAAAAGTGTGCTTTGTGCCTCGCCAGATTACTTAGCGGAGTTCGGCACACCACAAAAACCAAGTGATTTAGTCAGTCACAACTGCCTGCGCTACTCCTATTTCCGTGGCGGCGTCGAATGGATGTTCATCAACAACGGCAGCGAATACAAGGTACTTCCAAAAGGAAACTTTATCGTCAATAACAGCGAAGCCATTCGCCAGTTGCTGTTAAGAGGTTCGGGCATTGCGCAACTGCCAACATTTATTGCAGGAAGAGACTTTGCCGCAGGAAATCTAAAACCGGTGATGGAAGAGTACTCTCTACCAGAACACGCCATTTATGCGGTGTTCCCTGAGCGCAAGCACATGCCGTTGAAAGTAAGAGCCTTTATCGATTTTATCAGCGAAAAGCTCGGCACAGATTTACCTTACTGGGATCGTTACAATAGCCCAGAAAAATAACCATATTGATGATAAGTGAGTCAGATTTCACTACTGACACGTTCTGACATTCCATCCGCGTAACCTTATTTGGAACTCAACAGGCAATCCGCCAAAACCAATAAGGAATCACAATATGGAAACCGTTATCGAAACTGTGCAATTTCGTCTAACCGCAGGCACAACAGAGCAAGACGTGATCGCCGCTGCCAAACAGTCACAAACGTTTGTGAAGAATCTGCCGGGCTTTTTGTATCGCTCACTCAGTCACGAAGCGACTGACGGTGTGTGGACAGACACCATTTACTGGCGTTCAATGGATGATGCAAAACAGGCGGGAAAACAGATTAAGCAAGCCGTTGAATTTCAGCCTCTGTTATCAATGATTGACTGCGAAAGCTTCGAGCTTAAACATCACAACTTAAAAATGTGCAGTGAGCTAGAGAAGTAATCAGCCACACTACCACTAACAACCAGTAGGTCTAGATAAGGAACATCATGAGCAAATCAGAACGACTGTTTGAGCTACTGACGCTTCTGCGCGCAAAGCGTTACGCCGTGACAGCGAAAGAGCTCGCAGAAAGAATGGAAGTTAGCGAACGTACGATTTATCGCGATATTCAGTCGTTGCTTAGTTCTGGTGTTCCGATTCAAGGTGAAGCAGGTGTTGGCTACCTGTTGCAAGCTGGCTCTCATCTGCCGCCTTTGATGTTCTCAGAAAAAGAGATGATGGCGCTTGAACTGGGTATGCGGATGGTTCGAGCCTGGTCGGATGTTGAACTCGCCGAAGCGTCTCACTCTGCGTCCACCAAAATACTTTCGGTATTGCCCGATAAGCTCAAACAACAAGTGGAAGATTGTCCGCTGATTGTGCCCGATTATCACACCCAATCCGAGACTGCCAAACGAGGGCAGCTTCTGCGCCACGCGATTGATCATCAGTTTAAGGTCCGTTTGGATTACCAAGATGAAAGCGGACAAGTGACCGAAAGAAAAATCCAACCGTTAGGCCAGTTCTTTTGGGGCAAAGTCTGGACGCTGGTCGCCTGGTGCGAATTGCGCGATGATTACCGCCAGTTCCGCCTCGACCGTATCCAAGCACTGCGTATGCACGATGAAGAGTTTCAGAGTGCGGAAACCAAATCTCTCAAACATTATATTGCGCAGTATGAATCGAAAGATTGAGTGTTCTTCATCCTTCCATCACAAGGATTCTAAATTGCTCTGCTCAATGCGAGATATTTGGAAAGGCACATTTAGTTAAACTAATGTTTCATTTTTAACAGATGCGCAACCAACCTAAGATCGTTAACTTAAGTAGCACGTCAACCACACCGGAGCGTGAAGCTATGAAAGTACTGATTCAATACACCCAAGCAGGGAAATATCGAGATCAAGCGTGGGAGTCTTTAACTCTTCGATCTAAAGGTGATATGCAGGCAGTTACCCCTTCTTATGCTGCGCAACTTATCGAACAAAGCAAAGCGACACTTGTGATGACAGAAGACGGACAGATCATCCTTCACTCCTAAATTCCATCATTCCTATGACGAAAAAGGCCTGCATTGCTGCAGGCCTTTGTATGAGTGAATTAAGAGTTATTTACTGGAAACTCACTGCCGTTGGTAGGCGATCAAGCATCTTGTAGTAATCACCAGCCACAGCGCCGATATCACCACGCAAATACGCTTGGATCATATTGAGATCTTTCAGCCAAAGTTCTTTGTCAGCATCTGAAGACGCCATGTACCCTGCGTACACATTGTCGACCGCGAACATCATGTCTTCGGCGTGATCGTTGTAAATCAAAAGCATCGCATCAGTGTAAGCTTCGAACGCTTTCAGCTCATCGTGCGCTTTACCACCTTTGTAGCTCAATGTGCCCGAAGTTGCATCGATGACCAAATCACCCGAAGTCACATTCGCTGTCGTAAAGTTGATGAAAGACTGGCTAAACGACAGCACACCTGCCGCGATATCCGCATCAATGGTTCGCTTCATTGCGTTGACCATTGGCGCATCCAGCAGCAATACAGGATCGTGGAACGCTGGGACAATCGCTGTTCGGAATGGCCCCCAAGCGCTATCGATGCTCTCTGCGACCTTGTTTAGTGTTGCAGGCTCATAGCTATCTAGGTACGTTTTTAGATCGTAACCTTTGGACGTCACCAGTTGATTTGCGTAGTCGTAAGCCAGCTTGTTTGCTTTTGTTGCCACAAACTTCTCGCCGTCGATAACAAACTCAACCTTGTCACCCGCAATAATACCGTAGCGGTCTTGCTGCTTCGTAAACGTATCAAACTGAGATTGACCACGAGTCTTCACTGTGTAGTCGTAAGACTTCATTTGGCGCACACCCATTCTCAAGATGACATCGCCAACACGTCCGCGGCCTTCTGCACCAATATCAAGGAATCTTGCAATACCACGAGGCATTGGTGGTAGGGACTCCATTTGCTCAGTGATGTGTAGGTTCACGGTAACACCTTTTAGATTGGTGTATTCCTTACCGTCTTTACCCACCAATTTAACTGGCGTATTTAACGCATCATTTGCCACGATGTTGCCCATGATGTCTTCGTATTCAGCTTGCACCCCAGGGATATCAAGCAGCGATGCAAAGCTCACCTCATCGGTAAAACGGTTCGAGAATCGACGTGCTAAGAAGTGGCTCGCAAGCGCTTTGTCTGGCCAGTTACCCAACACAGACACCGCATTTGACCAAGGGTAATCCGGGTCAAAGCTACCAATTGAGTTTAGGAAGCGTCCATTCGCAGTTTCCGCAACAGCTATATAGCCCTCATCTGAATCTTCGATAAAGCGTGCTGCCAAATCATCAAAACAGCTGGCTGTTGAAAGATCGTAATCAGCCGGAATTTGGTGTGAGTTGTTGTCTAACAGTTGACCAAAAGAAATCACTTTTTGGTTGCCTGCCGCATTTTCTATCACACATTGATGCTCTGGTGTGCGCAAGATATCAAGGAAGAACGCCGCGGATTTTTTCGCCCCATTCGCGTAATCACAGAACCATGAGTTATCGGCTTTGCCTTCGCTACAGTATTGAGGGTTTGAAGCAATGCGCAATAAGAAATCACCCGGCTTATCCGTTGACGAAGTGTAACCCAGATTGGTGTACAGGTTATCGATGCGCTCAAGATCTTCCATCTTGTCACGGATAGCGCTCATTTCCATATAACGACGCACTAAGTAACCAGGATAATCGGACGAGAATAATCCCGTCGTCCCATATAACTCCAAGTTGCGTCGATCATAGCTATCGAGATAGTTCTGCCACTCGTAAGAAACAATTTCTTCTAGGTTTGTACCTTCGTCAAAACGGTTACAGTCGCTGTTTAGAGAAACGTTCCCATCGGTACAGAAATCGTAAGACTTACGCTCAATTTCATTCACTTTATCTAGGTAGTAAAGTGCGCCATAACGAGTTTTCGCATTCAGTTCTGGATCATCAGACAACGCGGCGGTATCGAATCGGCTGAAGTCACAGTTGTAGAGTGATTTGCCTTTCTCGTTCCCCGTTAGTGCCTTCACTTCAGAACACACCATCAGCGATGTGTTGTCTGGATTGTTGCCAAACTTGTATGCAAAGCTTTGTTGGTAGGCTTGCTGATCAGCGAGGTAACGAGCGTATGCCGCTTTGTCTTCATCGCTCGCACTGTCTGCCGGTTTCGCAATAGGCGCAGGAGCTGAACCTGAAGAACCTTGAATCGTCTCGACTTTACGACCGTAACCAAACTTAAACGCCGCAATATCGTACAGACCCCAAGTTGGCGTTTCATCCAACATGCTTGGTGCGTAGTCCATTGTCGAACTGTAAGCAGGAATGTTGTTCAAACCAAGTTGATGCGCTTGCTCGAGCGTGTAGTAGTTCGCTTTGTCATTTGAGCCTTTAAAGTTATGGCGCAGACCCATGTTATGACCAAGCTCGTGAACAAGCGTATTGCTGTAAGTCGCAACCGTAATCGCATCTGCTGCTTTCACTTGCAACTCTTTTGGCAGGTATTTCCAACGCTTAAGCTGACGCGATACTTCGTGACCGGCGTCATCGAGTTTGATCTCAAAGTAACGCTCGTCATCCAACTTCAAGTTGTCCAACATGGCCTTGTTGGTTGAAGAAACCCACGACGCTTCGATTGGATAGACGTTGTTCTCTGCCCAGAAAGACAAACGGTTCTCTTCAGCTTCAACCACCTTTTCAAACTCCATGTCATCATTGAAGTTTTTCATTAGCTGAGTTGGGCTCTTCGTCGCTGCTTTTCCAGAAACGATGTCTTCTTTTGAAACGAGCGGCGCATGAATGTTTTCATCCGATTTCAGGCTCGCCATCGCCGCCATTGTAGAAAGCGCTTCAATTCTATCCGCGACTTCTGTTTTCACAGATTCGCTGCTGGTTGGCAATGGTTCTAAGCCATCTAAGTCCAGTTGATTACGATTATAGAAACGTGCCAAGTTATCCCAATAGAAAGGCACACCCGTTCTTGCAACACCTGCGTATTGGTTCACGTGGCCTTTGATGATTTCCCCCGTCATCGGGTTAGAAACCGACGGGCCATAGCCAAGCAGACCATTCGCTAAAGGCTCGTCAATCAGGTTAATCACGTTGTAACGCAGATCACCTGGGTGAATACCAGCCGCTTTGGTTTTGTTCACAATCTCGATTTCAGGCTTGCCTGCATCCGCCCCAAATACATTCAGAGCTTGGTTCATCTTTTCGATCGATTGCAGCGTTGCATCCAAGAACAACTTGTTCTTCTCTTCAAAAAAGTTATCGCTCAAGTAGTATTTGATAGAGCCTTGATCTGGGTTGAAACGATTGAGGTAAACCACATCACGGTCGTATTTATTCGTGACTGGGTTAAGCTTTTTCGTCGACGTGGTGAAGAAACCAATGTCGTTCTCATCACCCACTGGGTACAAGATCGGTTGGTAACCTTCGGTTGCCACTTCACTTTCGTGCACTAACGAATAGTAGAACCGAGATTTAAACGCGCCATCCACAAGCGCTTCATCCAAGCTCGCTTTCGTTGCAAAGTTGATGTAGTCAGAAATATTATCTAAATCGATACGGAACGTGCGCTCTAGTTCGAAATTGAGAAGACCGTTTTTAGGGTCAAAGTCCCACGAGATCAATCGTGGTGCGCCAATTTCATCAATGCCCTCGGTAATGCCATACAGATCTTCCATATTGAATTCTGCAATTTCGAGATCTTCAGGGCGAGGAGTGAAGTGGGTTTTCTTCTTGTAGTTTAGGCTTGCGTCTTCGTTGGTTTCTTCTTTGTTGGTGCAATCACCATGCGCGTCTTCTTGACAGCGATACGCCGCAAAGTCACCCGGAATCGTCAGCACTTGCGCGAAGTTAACGCCGTCGTCGTCTGCGACAAATTTCTCTTCACCGCAGTAGTTATTAGCATCTTTGCTTAGATGCGCGTCTGGGTAGTTTTTATCGTAACTGCGAACTTCCAGACCTTCTTTGGTAAAACAAAGCTCAACGTAACGAGGTGAGCCTTGCAAGAATGGGAATTGGTTCAGAGCAAAGCGTGGCGCGGCACCAGTCGTCGGAACGTAAAACCAACGACCGTCTTTAAGGTCTTTTACTGCGACTTCTTTTGCATCTCTTTCGACATAGTCATACGCCTGATCATCTGCGCCACAGCCTGCAAGTGCGGCCGTTATTGCTGACACCAGAGTCAATTTTTTAAACATTATTTGGATATCCTTAATTGTTGTTATTTTCCTAGAAGGAGTAAGTCACTGTCGCGATGTAAGATGCTTTCTCTTGGTCCAACAAATCGATGTTGCCCAAGGTGCCTCGCTCTGCATCTTGATAGAAACCCGTTGATGACGCCGCGAGTAGCAATGACCAGCTTTCATCAAACTCGTATGTGCCGTACAACGCCCCCTCATACTGCCAACTGCTTCTGCGCGTACCTTGATAACTGATGCTGTTACCACCTAACGCCGTGATCCCCACTGCGAACGATTCCCACGACTTTTCCGCAACAGCAAACAACGAGTAAGTCCACTCAGTCAGCGAGCGTCCACCCATGGTTTTGTATTCGTGGAAATTTTTTCTCAGTCTCGGCGAAACCGAAAAATCGACGCTCCAAGCTGAAAAAGAGATCGGCACATCTAAACGAACCGCGGTGTGCAGTTCATCTTTACGAGATGTTTCTGAAGTTGGAATGGTGAGCTGACCCGCAACGCCGATTTTCCCTGTATCTCCAAAGCGATATAGGTTCGTGTATTGCAAGCCCAACACCGAATCTGTCGCGTAGGTGCCGACTTCATCTTCTAGGGCACGATAGCCCCCCGTAGAAAAATAGGCTTTTGTGTCGCTCGAAAAGGAATAAACGAGATCGCCTCCCCACGAGAAATTGCGGACAGAACGGTAGTCGTCTTTATCGTAAATGTTTGTATCGTAAGATAGGTAAACGGCCCCACTAAACTTACAAACAATACAGGACGTATCTCCTTCATTTTGTGTAGATTCAGGCGTGCTAGTGCTATCAATTACACTCGTTTCCACCGCGAATGATGGCGCTGAAAACAGCGTACCCAACAACATTGCAAGCGGCGTCATCATCCACTTTGTTGTGTGCTGCATGTTTTGAAACTTCCATGAGAATTAAGTTCATTAGAATAAACTTAAAGACAAACAGATTATTGGGATGAAATTCCATAAAAATTCAGATAATCAACCCCAATAAACCTATCAACCATAAAATTACTCTTATGGTTAAATCCTTATTTAATTTTTTAATACTATTTATCTTAGTATTGTCACGTTCTACTTTGCTTAAAAACGTACTTTAAAATGACTTTTTATAAATAAAGCCACACACCACAACATTAAAGAAGCAGCAAAGCAACGCCATTAAAATAAAAGTTAAAAGACAATTATTATCAACAACTTAAAACAAACAAAAACAGTTAAAATGAATGAGTCAAAATGTATAAGTTAAAATAAAATAAAAATATAAGAACATCATTCCGTTTAATTTTAGTCGTTATTGTATTGAGAAAGTTTAATTTTCAATTTCTAAAATTGGTGGGATACACATAAGAGAAATCATCAAAACCATCCGTTGTTAATAATGAATTTCGCATTTAAAACAAAAGATAGAAACAAGATCAAATTCATGTTTTCTAATATATCGATTCAACCTTTCACAAGTTTGAATAGAAAATCAAACTTTCAGTCAATCTAAAAACAACAAAACATTCACCAAGTGAATATTCAAAAGATAAGTCAAAACTAAATAGCACATACAGTCAGCATATTTGTGAATTACTATTCATTAATTATTTTTTCATAAATTAAACATTAATGTGAGCAATTTCACACAATTGCACCGCGTACAACATAAAGTAAACGAAATTTAAGTGTTTACTGACTCAAAACGTGTCGATAGAACAGAGTTTAAACATCGAGCTGAAACACGTATTTCCCACCAAAATTTATTATATATAGCAGTGAGTTATCTGTACCCAAGCGATTAAAATGCGTACTGATGTGACTCATTTTTGAGAGAGGAACACAAGAAGAGCAAAAACACTAAAAGAGGATGATGCGATTTGAATAACCAGTGCTTCAAACCGCACTTATGAACTTATGCAGAGAAAGAAAGACTATCAGTTACTATTGAATGGTTTTATGACCACAGTTTTCGCAGATCAAGTGACGTTCAAATTCATCCATAGAAGCAAGGAAGGCGCCGAACACTACACTTTTGAGAAAGCCAGCGATGAACTCTTTCTTGTTGCGATTTTTATCGCCTTCAAAGCCACTTTTTTTTCTAACTAACACCACGACATGATGCGTTTCTACCCCACATGTAGGGCACATGAGGACTTCTGTCTTGTTCGACATCTTAGACTCCTTGACGAATTATCCCTTTCTGATGGCATGATTCTCATACGCCTGTAAAGCGAGTCATCATGCCATCACTATCGATTCTTACTCTTCTTCGTTGAGACGGCGAATCAACTTAGCTGGCGTGCCTCCGTATAGACAATCTGGCGGCACATCATGGTTGACTACCGAGTTCGCCGCAATAACCGAACGAGCACCAATCGTTACACCTTGGTTAATGACGGAGTTACCGCCAATCCACACATCATCTTCAATCGTGATGGGTTTACAAAACGTTTCCCAACGTCGGCGACTTCGGTAATCCACAGAATGAGAAGCGGTATAGAATTGCACGCTCGGTCCAATGAGCACGTGGTTCCCGATGGTAATTTTGGCACCATCGAGCATGACCACGTTCATGTTGATAAAGGTTTCTTCACCTATTTCGATGGTCTTACCAAATTCACAATGAAAAGGGGACTGGACAATACAACGGCCTACCTTGCCAAATAGCTGCTTTTGCAATTCGTCGCGCTGACTTTCGTCGGTGTTATTATTAAGTGCTCTAAGTGCTTGAAGAGCATGGCTTCTAATGGCGTCAATTTCTTTGTCCATGCCATCAAAGACCTGGCCAGACATCATTTTTTCTAGTTCTGTCACTGGAAGACTCCTACAACCTGCAATTACTGCTTTCAGATTCTTCACAAGGTACGTGAACTGCGAAATAAAAAAAGAGAAAAGCCCGGACTTTTCTCTTTCCTGTTTTTATATTTTGTGGAGTCTGTCAACTTACACAATTTCCCAACTGTGGGTCATCTCAACACCTCCGCCTAGCATTAAGCAAACCGAGCAGTATTTTTCTAGCGAGTCAGCCGCCACTTTTGCTACGACTTCTGGGTCAAGCTCGTCACCTGACACTTCAAAGTGGATATTCACTTGCGTAAAGATACGCGGTGCGGTTTCACGACGCTCTGTGGTTAGCTTGGCATTAACTGACGAAACCTTTTGGCCTTCTGTTTTCAAACCATCAACAACATCGACAGAGCTACAGCCACCAGCAGCCATTAGTACCATTTCCATTGGGCTTGGTGCGGTTGCACCGCCATTGCCATCCATCACTACGGAGTGGCCCGACTGAGATTGCCCAAGAAATTTAAAATCTTCTATCCATTTAACTTCAGCTTGCATGATTTACCTCATTTAGCATCGCTCATTCAAGGCATCGTTGCCCTTACTAGCGGTATGTTTCTTGTCGATACTTTAGCTCTATCGCATAAAAGGGCAACGGAATTTTCAACATTACTGTAATTTTTTCGCTCGGTTACCTTTCTCTATACGTAACACTTTTTATTCAAGTAACACTTTCTACAAAAATAACGATGAGGTAGCTATGAAGAATATGTCTAAGTTATTGGCCGGTTTCTCCTTCGCACTTCCAGTCTTGTTTCTACTATTGAGTAAAACAGGTACCGCCGATACGATGGATAAGCTGAAGGCTTCAGAGAATACAAGAATCGCAACGCTAGCTGGCGGTTGTTTCTGGTGTACAGAATCGGATTTAGAGCAACTGCCCGGCGTAATCGATGTTGTATCAGGTTATTCAGGTGGTCATATTGAAAACCCGACTTACCGCCAAGTCTCTTCTGGTAAATCTGGTCATATTGAAGTGATTGAGGTGAAGTACGATCCTGCTGTTGTGAACTACGAACAAGTGCTGGATTACTTCTTCCGTCATATCGACCCTACCGACGATAAAGGTTCATTTGTTGACCGTGGTCCTCAATACCGTCCGGCGATCTTCTATCATAATGCGGAGCAAAAGCAGATTGCTAAGCAGTTTATGATGGAAATCGACAAGGCGATGATCTATCCAAAACCGTTGAAAACAGAGCTGATCGAGTTTGAAAAGTTTTACCCTGCGGAGTCTTACCATCAGGATTACTACAAAAAGAGTAGTCTGAAATACAAATACTACCGCTACGCATCAGGTCGCGATAAATACCTCGACGAAGTGTTTGGTGAAGATCGAAAAGAAAGCCCTAAAACACTTCGACAGTTGATTGAAGAAAAAAAGCTGCTTTCGAAAGTGAAAGCGTACAGTAAACCTGCTCAGTCTGAAATCAAATCAAACTTAACAGAGCTACAGTATTACGTGACGCAAGAAGAAGGCACGGAGCGTCCGTTTGATAATGAATACTGGGACAACAAAGAAGCGGGAATTTATGTTGATATTGTGACCGGTGAGCCGCTATTTTCTTCTACTGATAAATACAAATCTGGCACAGGTTGGCCAAGCTTTACTCGACCAATTAACCCGGGTTACATCGTGGAGAAAACCGATTATAAACTGCTCTACCCTAGAACGGAGATCCGCAGTAAGTTTGGTGATTCACACCTAGGTCACGTGTTTAAAGATGGTCCTAAGCCGACGGGATTACGCTATTGCATGAACTCTGCTGCGATGAAATTTGTACCTGTGAACAAGATGGCGAGTTTAGGCTACGGCGATTACCTGTACCTATTTGATAAGTAATTTTAACCAAATTAGGAGTGAACATTCAGCGCGATGAAAGGTTTTAAATCCAACCTTCCCATGAAAGTCTGTCCGGTCTGTCAGCGCCCGTTTTCTTGGAGAAATAAGTGGGCGCGAAATTGGGAGGAAATCGTTTATTGTTCTGAGCGTTGCCGAAGAAATAAATCAACGAAAACGTAGGTCACTCCGACCCTCTCTGGAGTATGTTATTTCATTTGTATTAACGTTTGTACGCGTTCTCTTACCAAGGTAATAACGTCCCATCATAAGCCCAAAACGCCCCGCTATCTTGCGGGGTTGCTTTTTCTATCAAGCCTAATAAATCCTTAGCAACTCGCTCTGGCGTGAACAACTTTCCCTCTGGGACATTGGTTTGAAAAGGTGCCGACAAAGCGGTATCTGTGGTTCCAGGGTGAAGTGAAAGCACCGTGCCATGTTTGACCATTCTTTGCCATTCGATCGACATGGTTTTGAGGAACATGTTTAATGCGGCTTTTGATGCTCGATAGCTGTACCAACCACCTAACTGATTATCGCTAATGCTGCCAACTTTGGCCGAAATGGTCGCAAACTTAGGTGCAGTACTGCGTTTTAGCTTGGGCGTGAAGTATTTCGCCAACAGTAAACTTGGCAAAGTATTAACCGTGATGGTTTGCTGAAAAAAGTCAGTGTCGAGCGAGCTAAGGTTCTTCTCAGGGCCTTTCTCTTGGGTGTGCAACATACCAACGCAGTTCACCAACCAATCGACGTGTTCAATCTGCTCACTGAACGCTTTTACCTCCCCTTCTTGCGATACATCCACTTGATGCCAAAAGACATTTGGGTGTTGCCAATCTGGTTGCTGCTTACGATAAGTGGCATGCACGCGAGCTTGAGGGAACCGAACTGCGGCTTCTTGTACCACCGCCAAACCAATTCCACCATTGCCACCGATGATGAGAATTTCCATCACAAGTTCTCCACGTTTTCTATGTAATGCTCTGCGGTATCGAGTATCGCTTGGCGCTGCTGTTCTTCCATGTTGTCCCAAGAGCGGAAAATCATCCCGATTCGTGGATTGGTTGCGAGACGCTTGTCGTGCTTGTTCATAAAGCGCCAATAAAGACTGTTAAACGGACAAGAGCCTTCTCCACTGCGCGATTTGTTGTCGTAATGGCAGCCCTTGCAGTAGTCGCTCATCTTGTTGATGTAAGAGCCACTCGCTGCGTAAGGTTTGGTGCCAACAATGCCGCCATCTGCAAACAATGCCATACCACGAGTGTTCGGCATTTCTACCCACTCAATTGCATCCACATAGATACCGAGATACCACTCATCCACTTGATCTGGGTCGATCTCGGTTAACAAGCAAAAATTACCAGTCACCATTAAACGTTGGATGTGGTGTGCGTAGGCATAATCGAGAGACTGACTAATCGCATTGCGCATACAGGCCATTTTGGTTTCGCCATTCCAAAAGAAGTCTGGCAACTTTCTTTCTGCGCCCAACTCGTTCTTTTTCGGGTAATGAGGCATATTCGCCCAGTAGACGCCTCGGATATACTCTCGCCATCCTAAGATTTGGCGAATAAACCCCTCTACTTGAGAAATGTCGATGTCCGCGTTGGAATGAAATGCCTTGAGTGATGCATCTATGACTTCTCTCGGGTGCAGCATTTTGCTGTTCAGCGAGAATGAAATTCGGCTGTGATACAAGCTCCACTTAGCATCGTGCTGACCTGTCATGGCGTCTTGAAAACGACCGAACAGCGGTAGACAGACTTGGCAGAAATGCGCGAGTAAAGACAAGCTCTGCGCGCGATTGTTCGGCCACAACAAGTCTCCTTCAAGATTTCCGATGGTTTCGATGTCATGTTTTGCCAACCGCTCAACAATGCCACGCACGTCGGTACTGAACATCAAAGGTTGTGGCAGTTGTTCAATGTCTTTGGCTTTGAGCTTGTTACGGTTGTTGGCATCGTAATTCCATTTCCCGCCTACAGGCTTTCCGTCTTGCATCAAGATGTCGAAGCGCTTGCGCATGCGGCGATAAAAGTGCTCCATCATGATGTGTTTGCCTTGAGGAAACTGCAATTCTATTTCTTCAAACGGCAACAAAAAGTGTTCCGAATCGACACAACGTGCCACGACCCCATCAAGCTTTAGTTTGGCTAACTGTTCTAGTAAACGGTATTCATCGGGGCGTTGATATTCAAACTTACTTGCACCAACTTCGCTTACGTAGTGTTGCAAGACTTGCTCAAGATCGTCGAAGGTTTGTGTGTCATCCAATGTGAGGTGCAGAACTTGGTGACCCTCGCTCTGACGCTCTTTCGCAAACTGTTCCATTGCAGAAAAGAACGCACACACTTTCTGAATATGGTGCGTGACGTAAGTATTCTCTTGCTTGAGTTCTGCAATCAGGTAAAGCACTTGCTCATCCGGTTGCTGAAACCAAGAGTGCTCACTGTTAAGTTGATCGCCCAAGATCAATCGTACGGTTTCAAATCGCATTACGGTTTCTCCGATGACGAAGCTTTATCACTGCTGCCCATTACGATAGGCCAATCGACCATGTCTACACTATCCAAATGTGCACCAGCACAACGACCTTGCCACTTATCGATGAACTCCATGTGCGGATCGTACATTTCGGTTTGCTTTTCGAGGTTGAATTGTCGTGAACCACGCGGATCAGCACCAACGCCTGCTAAGTATTGCCAGTTTCCCCAGTTCGATGCCACATCGTAATCAACCAGTTGTGACTCAAAGTATGCCGCGCCATAACGCCAATCGAGGCCAAGCTCATGCACTAAACAACTGGCGACTAACTGTCTGCCACGATTCGACATATAACCGGTTTCATTAAGTTGGTGCATACACGCATTGACGATAGGAAATGGCGTTTCACCTTTCTTCCATTGTTGGAAACGGTGCGCGTAAAAGCTGGTGAGTGGTGCTCGATTTTGGATGCCACCGAATCGGAAGAGCTGTCGCTTGTATCGACGGGCATACCAATAAAAGTATTCACGCCAAAGCAGTTCGAAGTAAATCCAGTAGGTTGAATCATTTGCGCCATTCTCCGCTTCATAACGTTTCAACATGGCATAAACAGTTCTCGGAGAAAGGCACCCATTAGCTAACCAAGGAGAGAACTTGGTAGAGTAATCCATGCCATCTAAACCGTTGCGTGTTTGTTTGTATTCACTGGCTAGTGTGGAAGCAAAATACTGGCGACAATGTTCAAGCCCGCGGCTTTCTCCACCATGAAACGCAGCTTTTGTGTCAAAGTAATATGCAGTAACGGAAGGAAGATTCACACCTAAAGGAATTGGAGGTAACGAACGGATACTCTCGTGGGGCCGAGAGATGTCTAAACCTTCAACTTGCTTTCTAAACTGCGTGAAAGTCGTAGGCAGATTGCTCAAGTCAAATGGCAGTTGTTCTTCCCTTAACAGGGTCCGGATTGCTTGCTGTTTTATTTTTACATGAGACGCGCCTTCAACTGCGCGATCTAACGCTTGTTGCTCATCCGAACCGGGAAAGGCGTCAGCATATATATGTGTGACGCCGAAGCGATTAACAGCATACTTGATTGCTTGATCGGGCGTTAGTTCAACCGCCCATAATCGCTGACCAAGATGATTCAAAGATTGATTGAGTTCACTAAGCGATGCGTCGAGAAACTGCAATTTCGCACGCCCGAAAGAGGCTTCCTGCGCAAAGTGATGCAAGTAAGGCGTCATTGAAGGGTAGCAATACAAGCAAATTAACTCGTCCATTTCTACACTGGCGCTTTTCAACAGTGGGTTGTCGTGCAATCGCAAGTCGTTCGTGAACCAATAAAGTCCTATTTTCTTTTTCAATTCGCACCCTCAGATGTTAATTCTTCGTCTACGAGTTCTTTTCACGGAGACCCTGACGTTAAGCCTTTTGATTTACTTGCTTTTATACGAAAACGAGAGTTTGACGATCATTAGGTTACTAACGTTCACACGGAATCCATTTGCTGGATATCTCAAAACACGCAATACCACCAAATGCCTGTACATGTTTCATACTGATATTTTATAAAATTTGAATCCAACGGTATTGATCACGATCTTAATCACTCATTTTCTATATAAACCATGCAAAAGTGATAAAAATTAAAGCGACATTAGTTAATATCCGTTAATCTAAGCCCAATCCCATTTTGCTAGTACCATCGCAGAAATGACCGACGAGTTTAAGAAATCAACCGCTAATTTAAAAAAAGCGGTCCCACTGATGATCAAAAACCATGTTGCTGCCACGCCAGCCAACTACGCGCTTTGGTATACCTACGTTGACAAGACCATTCCAGAACTCAACTTTGAGTTAGACACGGTGTTAGAAAACTACGGTATTTGCCCGCCAGCAACCAATAAACAGCTTTACAACAACTATGTGGCCAGCAAAGCAGAAACCAGCCTTGAAGATCTTAGAACCAATGTAGAAGTTCTGCTACATGAAGTATCCAGTTCAATGAGCGATACGATTTCAGATACTTCCTCCTTTTCTGAGATGGTAGACAAAAGCTTTAATAAACTGGAAAAAGTTGAGGACAATAGCCTAAGCATTGAAGAAGTGATGGTGGTGATTCGTCAACTTGTCGCAGAGTCACACGAAATTCGTCACTCAACAAAGTTTTTGAATAGCCAATTGACTAACGCGAGTGAAGAAATTTCTCGCCTCAAAAATCAACTGGCTGAAGTACAGCAAGATGCGTTGTTCGATGGTTTGTCAAACCTATACAACCGCCGAGCATTTGACAAAGATCTCTCTTCACTTATCGCATCAAATCAGGCAATGACCTTAATCATGCTTGATATCGATCATTTCAAATCATTTAACGACAATTACGGGCACCTTTTTGGCGATACAGTATTAAAAGCCATTGCCCGCCGGCTACAACAAAGCTGTCGAGATGGGATATGTGCGTACCGTTTTGGTGGTGAAGAATTCGCGTTAATTGTACCTAACAAATCTCTGCGAATTGCTCGCCAATATGCAGACACACTACGCCGGATGATAGAAAAACTGCGTATCAAAGATAAGCGCTCAGGCACACAAGTTCACAGCATTACCGCTTCTTTTGGGGTAGCAGAATTTGAGCCGGGTGATACGCCTGAAGCCTTAATCAATAAAGCCGATAAACAGCTTTATGAAGCAAAACAACTCGGTCGTAACCGCGTGATGCCAATTTAAATAAACTGGCTAAGAGAAAACGACTTTTATGATGAAAAAGAAAACCCCGCGCTGTAAAGTGCGGGGTTTTTGTATCTAATCATGAGTATCTTAATCGACGCTGTAACAGTAACTTAGAATGTAGTCGTCACCATTTTTTGCGGTATATTCTTTATCTTCACTGCATGCCATCGGCTTACCTTTTTTGTCGCCTTTGATTAGACTTATCCAATGGCGCATCGCGGTTGGTGCATTGCAAGTTAGTTCAGGATGAAACGTCGTGCGAGTTTCCAATTGAATATCATCAATGTCCACTAATTCCACGCAACCAGTGCCTTTATGACAGCCAAACAGCACTTCTACATGATTGCCCGAATCATCTTTAAACAAAATCGATTTTGGATCTTCCTTTTCACCAGTGTACGCCACGAAGTGTTTTGGGCTTTTCAGGCCGCTGTGTGTACCGTCTTTGAAATAAGCCAAAACATGGCGGTAATCAATCACGTAACTTGATACATCTTGGTGCGACCCGTTCTCCAATGGGAACATGCGGTCAAGCAGTTGCTTCGCTTTTACTTGTTTCTCACTCTGCTGCTCAGCACTTACCGCTTCGACGGCAAATACGGCTTCAGCGATAAATGGGCGTTGTTGTTGTTGCATCTCTTTTTTATCGAAGTTCAGCATATTCATCGTCATATCCTCGCACTTAAAAACTCGTCCTAGAGTAAAAACTTAAATCCTTTATTTAAGTTTCAGGCAATTCTGTGAAGTGGATGGTTAATTTCCTTGCCTGCTCATTATGTAGACTAGCGAAATATTGACTACAATTTCACAACAAAAATTTTACAATGTGAATTTTACAAAATGTCTGTGTCAAAAAGCCTTATTCGTCAGTCTCATTTTCTTGGTACGAAAATTCGTAACCTAAGAAAAAACAACCATTTAACGATGGAAGATTTGTCTGCCCGTTGTGTAAGAATTAATCCAGAGTACGCTCCTTCGGTTTCTTACCTTTCGATGATTGAGCGCGGAAAACGCGTACCGAGTATCGATATGCTCGAAGTGATCGCGGAAGTTTTTCAAAAAGATCCGGCGTGGTTTTTAGATGATGAACCCGAATTAGAAGCCATCACACCCAACAAAGGAAATCGTGGCGGGATTAGTGGCATGGCGTTGGAGCCGAGCTTCCTGTTTTCCAATGATATTCTTCAAATCGCGATACCAGAAATGCTCTCCCAAACAGGTATCACGGGGCGTCAATTCGCCCACTTACTGATCCGCGCACACCAAGAAAACCATCAAAACCATTTTCCTGATTTAGAGCGCGCCGCCGAAGAGGTCGGCTTGAAGCGGTTGAATCTATCTGTAGAAGATCTCGTAGACATTGCAAAGAGTATGGGATTGGATATCCGCTGGGTAGATCGAGCGCCACAAGATGTGATTGATGAACTGGGCGTCAGCGCCAAACAGTTGATTACGTCTTTCATGGAGCCACCTGGGACTATTTATCTCAATAAACGAATGCGTGACTATCCAACCCGATTGAAGTATGACTTGGCGGTATATATCGGCCATCGAGTGCTCCATAGCAGCGATGCAATGAATAACGTTTTATCTATCGGGCATCAAAACAATTGGGAGCAAATGGACAGCCCTGTGTCTAACTCTGAACTCAATTCGCAAGATATCCTGCAAGCTTGGCGTGATTTTGAGTCCAGCTTCTTTGCCGGTGCCCTACTCTGCCCCAAAGTACCCTTTCGTCAGTTGCTTGACCGTTCTGGTTACGAGATTGATGTTCACAAAAAGGCGGGGGTTTCTCCTTCTGTTGCAATGCGTCGCATGACGGTGGTCTCGCCTTACCCTCATTGGCACTATTTTGATGCCTATGGCCCTGGCAAGTTAAAAGCCGTGTATCGCGGAAATGGTATTCCATTGCCTTGGGGTAACATGCGCAAAGTGAACGACCCTTGCCAGCACTGGGCGGTATTCCGACGCCTTTCCCAGCCTTTGGATACCAGTTCAGCGCAAATTTCGATTTTAAATGTTGGCGACGAGCCACGTATCTACTGCTGCGAATCGGTCAACGTATTTGATCCTGCGGGGAATAATCGCGTGCTATGTGCCGGTATTGATCTTAACCCTGCCATTTCTGCACAAGGTGGCGATGCCGTTTCCATAGCGGAAGAACTTAAGTCCCTTTGTGTCGCTTCCGGCGGAAGTAGTGTTATTCCTCCCCACATCAAAAAAGACTTAACGACTATCGCTAAGATATTAAACATCAACTGGATAGAGCGCGGGATTCAAACCCAAGCAAGGTTGATCTGCTCCAGAGGGGCGGTTTGTCCAAGACAACCTAGTTGTTACAGCAAGTGCGGAGAAGCTGATGAGACGGGCAGCGACGTGAATATCATCGGGCTTTAGAAAGAAAAAACGCCAATCACAATAAACGTGATTGGCGGTATATACTTGTGAACAATTTGTATTCACTAACAACGTCAGTTGGCTAGGTGACCCTCGGCTTAATAAGGGTCACTCTAAGTAATGCACGATGCGTGCCAACTTTAAAAAAGCCGTTTTTTAGTAGATCCAGATGCATATCGTTGCTTTATTAACCATTAATTTCGCAAACTGCATTTGCAAAATGCAACATTATGCAAATATGCCACTGAATGCACTGCTAATAACGACTCTCTCAGCAAAGTGTCTGTGAACATATGAAGTCACATATTCTTGCACCTCAATGATGATGAGATTTCGGGCTCCCAACTTTACCATTCTTCTAACCCCTTATTGAAACTGGGTTCAGGCTCATCCGCCATGCTTTTGTTGATACATTCTCTCATCGGCTATTTTCATCATTTGCTCAGGAGATGACATTTTCGGGTCAAATATCGCGTACCCAATACTGGCTTTCAAATAGATAAGTGTTTCATCGTAAATGACGGGCGTCGAGCATAGCGCTAATCGAAGTTTTTGTAGAAGGGACTGAACATTTTCTTCCGTTCCAGGGTGATGGACTACAACTAAAAACTCATCACCGCCCATTCTGGCCACGATGTCTGATTTACGCAGAGAGCTTTTTACCCTTTCAGCCGTAGCGATTAAAACTTTGTCACCTGCGTCGTGACCATAGGTATCGTTAATGTGTTTAAACCTGTCTAGGTCAATATTAATTAAGGCGAAGCTATAACGCTTTTTATAACGTTTCGCTATTTCGAACTGCTGCTTGTAAAACTTCATAAAATAGCGACGGTTTGGTAAATTCGTGAGTTCATCGTGTAAAGCTCTGTCATCTGCAATGGTATACAGTCGATAAATGGCGAACAGCGCGAGGCTAAGTGCGAATATAATGGGATAGCCGATTACTCTAGCTAAATGCAACTGATGCCAAGAGATTTGGCGATCAGCTTTGCCTCCAGAGAAAACCACCATACTCCACCCACCATAAGGAAAATGAACCATCTCTTTTGCATATACCATGCTATTTACACTTTGCGCGCCAAAGAAAGCATCACCAAATGAGCCACCGCTATCGTAACCACGGATCATTAAAGGGTAACGATACGAGAAATCAATTACGCCGGTTTCTCTCATCAGAGCATCGAAATCAATCACCGCACTGATCACTCCCCAGTAGTCCTGATTCATTGGAGGATCAAGAAAAACAGGCACACGCACGATCAAACCTCGGCCACCTTGGATCAATGTAACGGGCCCTGCGATGAAAATTTCTTGTACATCCTTGGCTTTTTGCACCTGTACCCACTGCTGTGGCACTGCGCGGTAATCAAGGCCGATTAGGCGCTCATTACCTTGGCGTGGAAATACATGACTAATTACATCATTTTTCGCGATACCGATGATTGTAATATGTTTACTTTTATTTAGGATTCGGTGAGCGGCGATACTCAATTCTTCTTCTTGATTTTTAGGAAGTAACGTAATGAGTGTCGCTAAAGTACTGGCTTTGTAGATATCCGCCATAAGTACCGCTTCCAAATTGGAACGGAGAATGGAAAGTTGTTCTTTGGCCTCAACTTGAACTCGCTCTTTGTGAAGCTCTTGCTGGTTTCGATTTAACAGCTCAATAACCCCAATACACAAAGCGAAAAAGGTGAGGAAGAACAATGCAAAATAGCATCGTTTTCTGGGTAAATAACGCATTTTCTCCCCACAACTCGTATACAACTACGAGATTTTTTATTTATTGTTAAAATTCTTATTATCACAAGAATAACCAATCATAATCAGAAAGGTAACAGTGATTGACAACTTTTATGTTTTAGGTGTGAGATGATGCATCAACAAGGCGATTTATTTGGCGGCGATCTATGGCAAGAAGTAGAAAGAGGAAAACTTTATTATGATCCTCAATTTCTTAACCATCTTGAGGCGGATAATTACTTTGACCAACTTCGAAAGACACTGCCATGGTACCAAGAACACATTACTATGTTCGGCAAGTCAGTACTTCAACCTCGCTTACAAGCGTGGCACGGTGATGCAGCATATACTTACTCAGGCTTAACCATGCAGCCTCACCCTTGGACTCCTGAGTTAACTCAGCTCAAAGTGCGTTGTGAATCAGTTGCTGATGTCACTTTTAATTCTGTTCTCGCTAACTTATATCGACACGGCCAAGACTCAATGGGCTGGCACCAAGATAATGAACCAGAGTTAGGGAGAAACCCTGTTATCGCATCTTTGAACTTAGGTGAAACACGTCGATTTTTGCTTAGAAATTTACATTGTAAAACTGAGATTGAATACGAGCTTTCTCATGGCTCCTTACTGATTATGGCTGGCGAGCTTCAGCATCACTGGAAGCACTGCGTACCAAAAACCGCGAAAACCAAAGATGAACGTATCAACCTGACTTTTAGGCAAATTTTCAACTATTGACTCAGCTTTTACATTCTCAATTAATATTGATGGTAGGTTTAGGTTCAGGACTTCATAGGGAATGGATTTATGCGTATTAAACCTCTTAGCTTAGCGGTCTTACTCTCTTGCTCACTTACCTTTGCTGCTCAGGCATCACAGGAAGACGTACCGCTTCTCGATAATACTCAATCAGCGCAGTTGATTCGTAGTACCTACGAACAGGAACTGTTCACTTTCCCGGCGTTTAAAGAGGGCCATTTTGGCTTACGCATGTACCGCCAAACATTAGATGAGAAATATCACGCTGCCATTTGGACCGACATGGCACAAGTAGCCAGCCGGTTAAACCAATTTGCTAATGAAGTTGTTGAACCAGAAGACATCATTCTCTATTCATCTCAAAGGCTGACCACGTATCAAGAAAAAGAAACCGAACGAGGGCAGCGACGCTATACCGTGACTAAACACCATCCTGAGTACCTTTATCTTGGTGTGGATTTGCTTGGCGCAATGGCAAGAGCAAACGAATACGGCCTACAACATAAACAAGACAAAACGCTGAGAAAAATTATTAGGCGCTACGATTTCTCGCGTTACGTTACGGACAAAGAGATGATAGAGGCATGGGCAGCTCAGCTTGCAAACCAAGTCTACTGGCTTCGTCAGCTAGGAGAGCAAGATGTGGTCGAGGAATTCACTCAAACCTTCCGTGACACCTACCCCGACGATAACGATAAGATGCTTTCAGCTCAGCAGTATTGGAACAAACTCTATGGTATGACGCACATCATCTTTGCCGATTCACAGTATTATCAGGAGCGAGTAAGCGAGAAGAAACACCAATGGATTTATGATTACTTTCGCAACAACATCGACACTATCCTACTGCGCGCCAAAGAAGACGTGATTGCGGAAGTCGGCATTTCGTTTTTGTTAGCAGGCTTGGACCATGATCCGGTCGTAAAGAAGACCCGCCAAGCCATTCGTCATGCAATCAACGCAGAAAAAGGGATGATTCCGTCGGTCGACGGTAACTTTGATCTCAAGTACGGCGAACACCGTAACGTGCTAGCCATCATGCTGCTCGATTGGAAAGGGGTACATAAAGCGCCAACTTATCAAGAGCACCCAGAGGCTTTTAAATCGATACCTTACGGCTTAATGCCCAAGCCTTAGAAATAACAAAACCCGCCATTTAGGCGGGTTTTGAGTGTGGATCTTCAATCTAAATTAGAGAGAGATAAAAATGCCCGCTAAGCAAGCACTCATCAGGTTAGCGAGTGTACCAGCAGCAACCGCTTTTAGGCCTAGACTTGCAACATCTTTGCGGCGCTCAGGTGCCATCACGCCGATAGAGCCCAACTGAATCGCAATTGAGCCAATGTTCGCAAAACCACACAACGCAAAAGTGATAATAATTTGAGTATGCTCAGACAGTGTCGCTTTGTGCTGCACAAAATCGATAAACGCAACAAACTCATTCATCACCACTTTCTGACCAATGTATGAACCCGCAGCTAGAATTTCGTGGCTTGGCACACCAATCAACCACGCTAGAGGTGCAAACAAATAACCAAAAATCGCTTGTAGCGTTACGCCAGAGAAACCAAGTATCTCACCCAAGTTTTCTAGCCCCGTGTTCACCATCGCGATAACACTCACGAAAGCGATAAGCATGGTACCAACAGCAACGGCAACTTTCATACCGCCCATGGCACCGCTTGCTAGCGCATCAATTACGTTGCTTTCTTCTGATTTATCTAGCTCAATATTGTTGTAATCGCTTGGCGTTTGACGCTCAGGAACGATGATTTTTGCCATCATCAAACTACCTGGTGCTGCCATAAAGCTTGCCGCGATCAAGTATTTGAGGTCGACCCCTAAACCAGCATAACCACCAAGCACACTGCCCGCCACTGAAGCCATACCACCAGCCATCACAGCAAACAGTTCAGAGCGAGTCATGTTAGAAAGAAATGGACGAATAAGAAGTGGTGACTCGCCTTGAGATAAGAAGATGTTCCCTGTTGCAACCAAAGACTCTGCTTTACTCGTACCCAAGAACTTCTGGATAGCGCCGCCAATAAATTGAATCACTTTTTGCATAATGCCCAAATAGTAAAGGGCGGAGATAAGAGCACTGAAGAAGATGATGATAGGAAGGACACGGATAGCGAAGATAAAGCCAGAAGAAGCGAGGTCACCAAAGAGGAATTTAATCCCCTCATCAGCAAAGCTGAGTAGCCCCGCGACACCATTACTTAAACTCGCCAGCGCCGCTTGACCCAACGGGAAATAGAGCACCAAAGCAGCAAACCCCATTTGTAGCATCAAGGCGCGAGATACAGTTTTCCAATTGATGGAAGAACGACCCTCAGAAAGTAGGAAAGCACAACCTAGCAGTGCAACAATACCAAATAGACTAAATAGAACACTCATGAGCTGGACCTACTAAACGTTGAAAAAGAAAAAAGAGCCAAAGGAATTGGCAGAAGAAAGGGACAACGCAGTGAGTGATAACTCACTTTTAGATCCAGAATGTAGACAGAACGAATAGTTCGACATCTTATTTTTACCTTATACAAGCAATTGAACGTAGCTGGTCCGGTCCGTGGGGTCATTCACTGCTGGCGAGCATGTTGCTTGGCCTGCTCCATGTGACGGCTTGTATGGGTAAGGGTCCTGAACAACTAAACCCTAATTCCCGCTTAAACGGGACGCAAGTATAGCCAACAAAAAGAGATATTCATCACATTTATTTACGCAAACGTTCAAGCGTTCAAAATTTAGGCAAAAGCACTCTTTTATCGTCATACCATTAATAAAAGTAAGGAAATAAGGATAGGCGTTGATGGTAAAAAACATAAAAGTGACCAATAAATATGCAATCAAACTCGAAAGAGCCAAAATTCGTCATTTTGCTCTCGCCAACAGGTGGATTTTGGTTATAATTCGCGTTGCTTCTTTCGAGGCCTCTGAGTATTCAGAGCATCATGATGCCGAGATGGTGAAATTGGTAGACACGCTAGCATGAGGTGCTAGTGCCTTTGGTGTGAGGGTTCGAGTCCCTCTCTCGGCACCATTATCCTTCTTCCCTAATTTTGTTCGAGTGTAATGCAAAGTTCTAAGCAGGCAAGACAGTCTACAGATGCTAATCAACTTCTGAGTGAGCTTGCGGTTCACGCTTTATTACACCTGCACTTTAAAATTCACGCATCCTCGCATGGCCTCTCCCTTAAAGAACGTAATGACTTACTTCAGAAATGGCTGAAACCAAAACTGAAGAGTAATCGCTATAAGCTGATTAAAAAGCCGTTAAAATCTTTGACTCAGCAGGCAAAAGGTGAGAACGGAAATCTGGAAGCATTACTCGAGCGCTGCGTCGGTGCAGACAAATCCAGCAACCCTCAACCCGATCTAGATAGCTACTTGCTGCTGATCAACGAGATTGAGAAGAAACTGGGGACTACCGTGTTATTATCTCGACCGGAAGACGTCGACTTATCTCACGACCAACACGGCTGTTTGCTGTGTGTGCTTTCTGAGAACTTAAATCAGCACTTCGATGATAATAACGCCCTAATCGCTCCTATTTCGATGCTGTTCCGCGGACCAATGAGTCAACGTTCACTTTTCCTTGGCAGCATTTACGCCAGTGGTACCTTCAATTATGAAGTGCAGTATCAAGACGACCAGTTCGTTCGCATCACATTAGAGTTAGCGTAACTGTAACGCTAAGAAATAAACGAATCGAAAAAGGCTGCGAAACTCGCGGCCTTTTGCTTATCTAGATTTAAACTTGAGTTAATCGATCTCTTTAAATCGAGCAGTAAAGTGGCGCAGCACTGGTGGCTCGTACACGAAAGTGAGCCCTTTTAACTCATATGCACGATTTTTCAGTTCGATAATCGCATCCGCAATGTAATCCATATGATCGTTTGTGTAGACACGACGTGGAATGGTCAAACGCATCAACTCAAGCTCTGACGCTTTTTGTTTACCCGTTTCCGGATCTCGACCAAGCAGCAACGATCCTATCTCTACTGCTCGAATACCCGCTTCCAAGTACAAAGCATTACACAATACCTGCGCAGGAAACTGATCCGCTGGAATATGTGGCAAAATCTTAGCGGCATCCACAAACACCGCATGACCACCCGTTGGGTATTGAATCGGAATACCGCCTTCACGTAAGCGCTCACCTAAGTATTGAACTTGGCTAATTCTATAGTGAAGAAAATCCTCATCCGCGGCTTCATACAAACCGCGAGCGAGCGCTTCCATATCACGCCCAGCCATGCCGCCGTATGTCACAAATCCTTCCATGGGTACGCAGCGCGTCTGCACCGCCTGGAACAACTCCTTATGATCACGAATACAACACATGCCACCAATGTTTACCATCGGGTCTTTCTTAGCTGACATGGTGAGCATATCACCGTACTGGTACATCTCACGGATGATTTCCAGAATCGATTTATTCTCGTAACCCGCTTCACGCTGCTTGATAAAGTAAGCGTTCTCACAGTAACGAGCCGAGTCAATCACCACTGGAATATCGTACTTGGTTGCAATCTCGTACACACTGCGCATGTTTTCCATCGACACAGGCTGACCACCGGAGCTATTACAAGTAATCGTGGTGATAATTGCACAGATGTTATGCGAACCGTGCGCTTCAATTGTTGCCACCAGCTTATCGATATCAAAATTGCCCTTCCAATCATAAGGCGTAGTGGTGTCGAATGCTTCTTCCGTTACCACGTTAATCGCTTTACCGCCATTGAGTTCAATGTGACCCGCTGTGGTATCAAAATGGTAGTTCGAGATAAATACTGGCGTTTCGCCACCACGCACCTGACGCATACGCTCAATCAAAGCGGGGAACAAAATTTGCTCGGCACCACGCCCTTGGTGTGCAGGCACGGTGAGCTTATAACCGAAGAAGTACTCCACTGCATCACACAGGTTGTAGTAATTTCGACTCCCCGCATAGGATTCATCCCCCATCATGATGCCAGCCCACTGATTATCACTCATGGCACCAGTGCCTGAGTCAGTCAGCAAATCGATATAAACATCATCACTACGAAGAAGAAATGGATTATAGCCCGCTTCTTTTAACGCGACTTCACGGTCTGCCAAAGTCGTCATTTTGATTGGCTCAACCATTTTGATACGGAAAGGTTCTGGAATACGTTTCATTGTTAATTTCCTTATACGCATTGCCCTACGCAGTTTCACGTAAGACTAAAAAACAAATAGATAGAATGCTTTTCAATGCGATTGCATTGAGGAAATCAACGAGAAGAGATTTTACTAAGAAGAGACAAGCAGTAGTCTAGGTTATACCAGAACGACAGCACCAAACGGCTATCGAGAATATCCTTTATTCTCATCGTCTTCGTCCTCCTGATAAAAATAAAAAGTCAGAAACCCCATGTCTCTGACCTTTTCAATATAGTGCAGTTTTCAATCAATTTTCAGTGAGGTCACCCTCATTTTAAGAAGGTCTCGCCCTTTTCATTCTGCGTTTGATATTACTTTCTTTGACTAGGTAATCGAAAAGTGGCGCGAATAAGTTAGCAAATAGAATCGCTAACATGATGCCTTCTGGATAAGCCGGGTTCAGCACTCGGATAAAAATCGTCATCACGCCGATTAATAGTCCGTATGCCCATTTCCCGTTATTGGTAAAAGCTGCCGAGACAGGGTCTGTCGCCATAAAGAAGGTACCAAACGCAACCCCACCAATCACGAAGTGCCAGTAGAACGGCATGGAGAACATGGGGTTAGAGTCTGAACCGATCGCATTCAATAGTAATGAAGCTCCGATTAAACCGACCAACACGCCCGCAACAATTCTCCACGATGCAATCTTCATAAAGATGAGAACCAAGCCTGTTAGTGCGATCAACAACGTGGAGACTTCACCCATCGAGCCTGGTAAATTACCAACAAAAGCATCTCCCCATGAAATTGTTTGTCCTGTCATATTATTTATCAAAGCACTTTGCCCGCCTTCATACCATTGACTAAGTGGAGTAGCGCCAGAGTAACCATCAGCCGCGACCCACACGGCACCACCGGACATGTTGGCAGGATAGGCAAAGTATAAGAACGCGCGCCCTGCTAAAGCTGGATTTAGGAAGTTTCGTCCAGTACCACCGAAAATCTCCTTCGCCACAACAATACCGAAAGTGATACCTAAAGCCGCTTGCCATAGTGGAATTGTCGGGGGAAGGATCAGCGCAAAGAGTATAGAGCTGACAAAAAAACCTTCATTTACCTCATGCTTTCGCACAATAGCAAACAGAACTTCCCAGAAACCACCAACGATAAACACCGTCGCATAAACCGGGAGAAAGTAAGTAGCACCAAGCCACATTTTACTTCCCCACCCCGCTTGTGAAACCGCATCTAACGAGCCCCATACCCAACTCAGTTGCCATGAAGAAACAAGCGCTTGCTGAGCTGAGGCTTGATCCATTCCATACAACAAGGCATCACTCGCTTGCTGGCCTATGTTGTACATACCCCAGAACATGGCAGGGAAGACCGCCAGCCACACCATGATCATAATACGTTTTAAATCGATGCTATCTCGAACGTGAGTCATGCCCTGGTTTACCTTACCAGGCGTGTAAAAAATGGTTTCGACAGCTTCGAAAAGTGGGTAGAACTTGTGATACTTCCCACCTGGACCAAACTTAGGTGTCGCTTTCTCAAAGTAATGTTTAAGGCTCATAACGCTCCTCCTTTATCTAAAAGATGGTACGCACATGTGTAAAAAGCGATCGTTTTTTAATCTCTTCGTCTTCCTTCTTCGTATTTCACCTTGTTCGCCACTCTTCTGTCTCCTCTTTAAATCCGGCGAACAGTTTATCCAACGAAAAAGGGACCGCTCATGGACACACTCGCCATTGACCTAGCTAGATTCCAATTTGCCTTTACTGTCTCTTTCCACATTATTTTTCCAGCTTTTACGATTGGTTTGGCAAGTTATCTCGCTGTATTAGAGGGCTTGTACTTAAAAACGGGCAACAAACAGTACATGCAAATCTATAAGTACTGGCTCAAAATCTTTGCCATCAGTTTTGGTATGGGTGTGGTGAGTGGCATCGTGTTGAGCTATCAATTCGGTACTAACTGGAGCGTGTTTGCCGACAAAACAGGCCCAATCCTAGGCCCGCTAATGGGTTATGAAGTTTTTACTGCGTTTTTCCTCGAAGCTGGGTTTTTAGGCGTGATGCTTTTCGGTATGGATAAGGTGGGTAAGAAGCTTCACTTCGCCGCGACTTGTATTGTCGCATTCGGGACGTTTTTGTCTGCTTTTTGGATACTTTCGGTTAATAGTTGGATGCAAACACCAGCGGGCTACAGTATCAACGAAGCCGGACAGTTTATCCCAGAAGACTGGTGGGCGATTGTCTTCAACCCTTCTTTTCCTTACCGGCTCGTTCATATGTTGCTCGCCGCTTACCTTACTACTGCCTTTGTTGTAGCTGGCGTTGCCGCTTATCACTTACTAAAAGCAAACCATAACCCTCTAGCCAGAATTATGTTCTCGATGGCAATGTGGATGGCTGCCATCGTGACACCAATTCAAATCGTTGCTGGAGACATGCATGGATTAAACACCCTTGAACATCAACCCGCCAAAGTCGCCGCGATGGAAGGGCACTATGAGTCTCACCAAGGCGCGCCATTGATCCTCTTCGGTATCCCTAACGATGAAGAAAAACGTATGGAATACGCACTGGAAATCCCCAAACTCGGTAGTTTGATTTTAACTCATGACCTCAACGGTGAAGTGAAGGGATTAGATGCTTTTCCAGAGGAGGAACACCCTCCTGTCTCTATCGTTTTCTGGTCTTTCCGAGTAATGGTCGCGCTTGGTTTTGGCATGCTTGTTATTGGTTTGTGGAGCCTATGGCTAAGAAAGCGTCGCAAACTATTTGATTCAAGGGCACTTCAACGTATTTGTGTCCTGTTTGCCCCTGCGGGGTTCATTGCAGTTTTAGCAGGCTGGATAACCACCGAAGTCGGTCGACAGCCTTACACCGTATACGGTCTTTTAACCACAGCCAATTCGGCATCGCCTATTGATGCCGCCGCGGTGAGCGTCTCCCTGACGGCGTTCATCGTGGTTTACTTTGTGGTTTTTGGAGCTGGCTTCTTCTATCTCCTACGTTTGATGCGCAAGTCTCCAACTCGATATGAAGAAGGTCTAGATAGCCGACTTCCTGATGGCACGAAAACTGATGCCATCACACATTCTAACCATCTAACCTAGGAGCTAACTCATGGATTACGCATTAATTTGGTACGCTTTGATTGGGCTCTCTGTTCTGATTTATGTCGTGTTAGATGGCTTTGATCTCGGTATTGGTATCCTATTCCTCAGCGCTAATGACGATGAAGAGCGCGACATGATGATGAACAGCATCGCTCCTGTTTGGGATGGGAATGAAACTTGGCTAGTTCTTGGCGGTGGTGGGCTTTTTGCCGTGTTCCCTCTCGCCTACGCGGTCATTATGCCAGCACTCTATGCTCCTCTGATTTTAATGCTGCTCGGGTTAATTCTGCGCGGGGTTTCTTTTGAGTATCGCTTCCGAACACAACGCGGAAAGTTTTTATGGGATAGCGCTTTTTTCATTGGTTCACTCACCGCGGCATTGATGCAAGGCATTATGCTCGGAACCCTGCTCCAAGGTATAGAGGTTAGTGAACGAGCATACGCAGGTGGATGGTTTGATTGGCTTTCGCCATTTGGCGTATTTTGTGGCTTGGCGCTTGTTTGTGCTTATATTCTGCTCGGTTCATGCTGGTTATTAATCAAGCTTCCAGAAGAGCTGATGGGGCGCTATTACGTGGTCGCGCGACGATGGGGGCTAGCGATGGTAGCCTGTATATTCATCGCCAGTTTGTGGCTGCCATTGAGCCAAAATATCGTATTTGAACGTTGGTTCTCATTACCAAACTCGCTACTGTTTTTCATATTACCAATTATTGCAGCGGCACTTATTTGGCAGCTATTCAAAGCCTTACTCGATCACAAAGCCGTCCGAGCCTACGTTCTTGCGATCGGCCTGTTTCTTTTGTCCGCGATGGGTTTCGGTGTCAGTACATTCCCTTACTTGGTCCCATTCGCACTCACTTATCAAGACGTCGCCGCGCCAGATAAGAGTTTGGCATTTTTACTTGCCGGTGCGGTGGTATTACTTCCTCTGATCATAGCCTACACGGCTTATTCGTACTGGGTTTTCCGCGGCAAGATTAAACGTGGAGAAGGATATCACTGATGAAACTAAAACCCATTTTGTGGTTCATTGGCATTTGGCTGGTAAGCGTGGTCGCCTTGTTTATCATCAGTTCGTTGATACGAACTGCGATATTGTAGGCCCAGAGTCTACTGCACCACATCTGAAGCCATTGAGGTCTATACTCAAGCAAGAGTAAAACAACGGAGTGTTTTTATGACCTTAAAGCGGTTTCTGGTAACTTTGATTCCTTTGACGGTTCCACTGTTTTCACCAAATGCTTTGGCCGTAGACAAGCAGATGTCATCCGCCATGAAAAGTAAAATGCGGTCTATTTGCTCCGCAACAAACGAGCAGGGCCGTTGGCAACTTGCTGAGGCAACTCCTGACGCCAGACGCTCACTCAACATGGTGCTTTATCAAATGAATGCCGATGATAAATTGAAAGCAATTCATGAGGTGAGAACCAAAATGGTCGGCGGCACCCATTATGCGTTTGAGTTCGAGTTGCAAGATGGTCAGGTCTGGAATGCAATTGTATTGCACAGTGCCCGAGGCGATTACATGATAGAAAGACACGCCAAGAAAGGCGAACTCTGCCCTAAAGATGGCAACTCCTAATTCCCAGATTCAAATACAATAAAGGCGACAGTTACATCGCCTTTGTTTTATACCGTTTTCGCCTCTATCTTTTCATTCACTTTATCGCAAATGTACTCCCCAATCGGCATTGCAGATGTCGCTGCTGGAGAGGGGGCGTTGCAAACGTGCAGGCTTCTTGCGCTCTCGGCAAACAAAAAGTCATGAACCAAAGTGCCATCGGATAACACCGCTTGCGCACGAATACCCGCAGGATATGGTTTGAGGTCTTCGACCTTGATGCTTGGGCAGTACTTATTGACCAGTTTGAGATAGCCCGGCTTCCACCACGAGTTCTTGAACTCATCCAATCCGGTTTTTAGATGCTTTTGTGTTACCTTCCAGAAACCGGAGAATCTCAGCATTTGCATGGTATCTTGCAAGCTGAAGTTGACCTTATCGTACCCTTCTCGCTTCCAGCCTTGCACCGCATTTGGACCAACAGTCACACTGCCATCAATCATACGAGTCAGGTGGACGCCCAAGAATGGCAAATCAGGGTCGGGAATTGGGTAAATAAGATGATTCACCACTTGGTCGTGTTTGCTATCTAAGCGGTAGTATTCACCACGATAAGGGATGATCTGAAAGTCAGTTGGAATACCCATCATCTTAGTCATTCGATCCGCCATCAAGCCGCTGCAAGTAACCAAGAACTTAGTATTAAGCTGCATCGTTTGACCGTCTGAAATGCAGGTCAGTTGGACTTCCTCGTCCTTCTCTTCGGCAGCCACCACTTTGGTTCTCAAGCTGATTTGACCGCCGAGCTTTTTGAATTCTTCCGCCATCTGCTCAGTGACCAAACGATAATCAACAATACTGGTGGTTTTGACATAAATCGCGCCCAAGCCTGTGATGTTTGGTTCAGCCAGTTTGAGTTGAACTTCATCGAGTAGCTTTACGTCGATGCCGTTGACATGGCAGCGCTCATAGAGCGCATTCATGCGTTCGACTTCTTGCTCATTAGTGGCAACCAACAACTTGCCACAGTTCTCCACCGGAATATCGTGCTCGGCGCAGAACGAAATGGTTCGCTCTACCCCACGCTTACAAAAATCCGCTTTTAAGCTGCCCGGTACGTAGTACACCCCGGCATGAATCACGCCGCTATTGTGTCCGGTTTGGTGCTGGGCAAAACCGGACTCTTTCTCAACCAATAAAATGGATTTGTCTGGATGACGTTGCTGTAGTTGCCATGCTGTCGACACACCAACGATACCGCCACCAACAATGATGTAGTCATAAACTGATTTCATACGACCTCTTATAAAACCGATAGTTGAGATTGTTGCAATTTGAACTTGCGACCACTGTAAATGAACACCGCGACAAATACCGCGCAGCTTGCCACACGAACCAACATTGGGATGTCGTGCCAAACCAGCAATGTACCCACCACTACCAACAAGAGACGCGTCAGAATGTTTAGAGGACCTTCCAAGTAGCCTTCAATCGCACCAATCAATGCATAGGTACCGATGATGGCAAAGAAGCCTACGGTAATTACCGACGTCACATCCCAACTGACCAAGCCTGTATAGGCAATAAGTAGCGGTACAAGATACAAACCTTTGGCGATTTTCCACGCCATCAAACCAGTGCGCATCGGTGGTGTTTTGGCGATGGTTGCTGCTGCAAAAGCGGTCAAACACACTGGTGGCGTAACGTTACTGTCTTGCGATAACCAAAAGATGATGAGGTGAGCAGCCAGCAATGCCAAGCCTACCGCTTCCATACCCAAACTTTGCTCTAGTAGGGTTTCCATAAAGTCCGCAGGTACTAGCGCCACCATTTCTTTCGCGGTTTCCAACGCCATTGGTGCATTAAGCAGTTCCAACTTTTCTGGCGCCGCCAACATGAAGATCGCTTTTGCTTGTTCAGGCAATTGACCCGACACCATCAATTCAAGCAATTGGTTTTCCGCAATCAATTTGTAAAGCGCAGGGGCAGACAGTGTACCCAATACAATATACGCCGCTGTCACGGGTAAACCCATACCTAAAACAAGAGAAGCGAGCGCAATCAGAACGATCATGATGAACAAGTCGCCATTCGCCCAACCGTCGATCATCAATGAGAACGTGTTGCCGATGCCCGTTGTACTGATCACGTTGATCACCAAACCAATACCCACCAGCAATACCGCAGTTGTCGCCATGTTTTTCGCACCTTGTGAAAGTGCTTCGATGATCGCTTTTGGTCCCATCTTGTGACCTTTCGAGAACCAAGAAGCCACCACCACAGAAATGATCGACAAGCCCGCAGCGTAAGTTGGCGTAAAGCCTTGAACCAACAAAGTAACCAATACCGCCAACGGGATAAGGTTGTGCCAACCGCTGATCAACACTTTTAATAGAGATTCATCGCTGGTCGTGATTTTTTGAACCCCGCTGCGTTTGGCTTCGATACGCACAAAGAACGCCACAGACAAAAAATAGATAAGAGCAGGAATGAAAGAAACGGCAATAATATCAACATAAGGAATTTGCGTGTAAGACGCCATGATGAAAGCACCCGCGCCCATCACTGGTGGCATCAACTGACCACCTGTCGACGCCGCAGCTTCAACGCCCGCTGCAAAGCGCGAAGGGAAACCTGCTTTTTGCATTAAAGGAATACTGATAACACCGGTGGAAACCGTATTTGCCACACTAGAGCCAGATACTGAGCCCATCAAACCGGAGCCGATCACAGCAATAAAACCGGGGCCGCCGATGATTTTGCCAGCCGCAGCACGTGCCACATTGATGATGTAATCACCGACACCAGAGCGCACAAGAAACGCACCAAACAGAATGAACATGAATACGAAAGTCCAACTGATGCGCGAGATAGAGCCAAACATGCCCTCAGAAGAATAGAAGCTACGGTAGAGCAAGGTTTCCATGCTCAAACCCGGGAAGTGGAAAATACCTGTCGCCCACTTACCCCAAAGCACAACGTAGCTCAGACACACCACAATCAGCACTGGAATAAACCAACCCATGGTGCGTCGGATAAGCTCAATCACAATCAGGATTGCCATGATGGCAAAGACCCAATCGCTGGTCACGAACTTGACGCCACGTTCATACAGCGCATCTTCGGCATAGGGAATGTAGAGCAAACACGCGACTGCGCCCATGGCAATTAACACATCGATGCCGAGTGCAATCTTACTCTGCTTAAGAGAGATATGAGCCGGATACCAAAGCGCACAAATCACCGCAAAGCCAGCAAAGTGGGTCGCGGAAATCCATAACTCTGGTAACGTCGATAAGGTATTAAACCAAATGTGCAAAGCAGACAACACCACGCCAAACACTGTGATTGTGGTGGTTACCCACGGAAAATCAGTGCGCGTGGGCAGCTCAAATTTCTGCAATTCCTTTTCTATTGAGTCGCTCATCTCATACTCCAAGCTCTGGCGGCTTTTTCCATCTTAGAAATCGGTAGGGATAAAATGCCCCGAGCCGAAACTCGGGGCGAAGTTGGCGTTATTTCGCCATTAGGTCTGATGGGATTTCGATGCCCATTTCTTTGTAGTAACGCACCGCACCTGGGTGAAGAGGCACTGGCAAGCCAGCGATCGCTTTCTCAATCGCCATTGCTTTTGTTGCTTTGTGGATGCCTTGTAGGAAAGGCAGGTTCTCGTAGATTGCTTTGGTTAGCTGGTAAACGTCTTCTTCCGAGATATCTTCACGGACTGCCAAGAAGTTAGGCTGTGCAATGGTAGTGATCGGCTTATCTAGACCCGGGTACGTGTTCGCTGGGATCTCGTACTTCGTCCATAGGTTGTAATTGCCGTTCGCCTCTTTGATTTGTTCGTCAGTAAACGAAAGAATCGAAATGTCTTTACCCAACGCAGCAAAAGCTTGAGTGACCGCACCAACAGGTACACCCGCAGGCGTGTTCATGCCGTCAATGGTGCCGTTTTGAAGTGCGCTCGCACTGCCGCCGTAACCCATGTAAGCAAGATTGAATTTATCAGGGTCGACCTTCAGACCTTTCATGATTTGGCGACCAGAGTTCTCAGTACCTGAGTTCTTCTTACCGATAGAGAACTTCTTGCCATCTAGGTTGTTCAGATCAGTAACTGTGCCCGTTTTTGCTAGGTCAGAGCGAACAATAAAGTGCTCAACGTTTTGCCACAGCATAGAGACTGAACGCAGCTGCTCTTGGCGACCGCTCTTCTCATAAGGACCTTCACCAGACCAAGCCCATGCACCGTAAAGACCTTGCAGAATCGCGAACTGTGCTTCGTTTTCGTTCAGCAGTTTGACGTTTTCACCAGAGCCCGCAGAGCTGATTGCAGAAAGGGAGAAGTGGTGCTTTGGTGCCAATTTCACTTTGCTTAACGTCGCCAACGCTACGCCCACAGGGTAGTAAGTACCACCTGTCGATGCCGTTGCAAGAATGTAGCTACGATCTTCTGCCGCAGCGTTAGCAGCAATACCAAAAGAAGTCACAGCGACAGCCAAAGCTTTTACCAGCTTATTCATTTTCATTATTACTCTCCGTGTAGTCGTTTCACGATTGGGGATTTACATCATGTTAAACCTTTATTAACAACACATTCCCTAGAGCAATTGAAATGCCAACTTTTAACCCTTTGTATTTATTGAACTAAGCGCTGAAAGACATCAAAAATGAGCAAAATCATGCTGATTTGATAGCAAAGTAATGAGCAAGATCTTGCTCATTGAAGAGAAGAAGGTTGCACGCCTAGATCGCAAAAGGTTAATAAAATGTGATCAAGACAAAACAAATGCACGATTCACTAATGAGCAATATTTTGCCGATGCAATTTTGGATTGAACTGCAACTAATGAGCGTCTTAACAATAAGAAGAAAAAGCGCATCATTCTAAACTGCTCACTTTATCAGCGGAGGTTTATAGCCTAAACGACTACAAACAGAACAAAAATACAGCAAAACAAGCCATGTTAAAGAAATGAAAAGTCATTTATTCTAATTTTGAATTTAAAAAGCAGTTCGATCCACCAGTTCATAAACAAACATTGACCGTATCAACTTATTTTCTACTTCGGGGTTGTGCCAATAGCCCTATGTTCGTTAGTGTAACAACACGCCAAGGCAAACGTATTCCTTGGTATTTTTTCGTCTTTAAGGATCACCCATGTCAGCAACTGCGCAATTACAATTCGCTTTAAAACGCCCATCTGGCGTTACTGCTGCGATCCTCCTGCTCTCTCTGGAACTGATTCAGAGCTGACAGGCTATATCTAAACTTTCTGTCAGCTTGAGAAGAAGCTGACGGGAACACCACATACTCCTCCCATTCCTTTCAGTTTCTTCCAAGCGAAACATAAGAGGAATAACAATGTTAAGCGCACGCAATATCGCCGCTTTGGGCTTCATGACTTTCGCCATGTACTTAGGCGCGGGTAACCTGATCTTCCCTCCATTTTTGGGTTACCAAGCAGGTGAAAACTTTCTGAGCGGGATGTCTGGCTTCCTCTTAACGGGCGTCGGTCTGCCTGCAATGGCATTAGTGATGGTGGCTATCGTAAACGGTTCAGACAAACTAACCGCCGCCCTACCTAAACCTTTGGCAACCAGTTTTTGGGTGATGGTGTTTATCGTGATTGGCCCTGCGTTCGTAATCCCACGTGCGATTACCGTCGCTTACCAATTTAGCTTTGCACCAATGTTTGGTGATGCCGCTTTGGTGCCTTTCACTATTGCCTTCTGCGCTATCACCATTCTATTTGCCCTATATCCGGGTAAATTGGTCGACAACCTAGGCAAGATCTTAACGCCTGCATTAATGGCTATCTTAATCATCATGTCCGTGACTGCTTTGGTTTCTCCTGTAGGAGAGCTAACTGCCGCAACGGGACCATACGTATCTGGCGCATTTGCTGAAGGCTTGACCCAAGGCTACATGACGATGGATGCGCTAGGTTCTATCGGTTTTGGTTGGATTATCTTCCGCGCGATTCGCAGCATGGGTGTGGATTGTCCGAAAGCCACCGCAAAATACACGCTAATCGCAGCTTTGATGTACGCGGTTGCCATGGCGTTTGTTTACATCTCATTGGCTTACATTGGCTCAACAAGCTCATACTTGGGTTCTGAGTTCAGCAATGGTGGCGACATTTTAACGGCGTTCACCTTCAGCCACTTCGGCGCATTTGGCTCACTATTACTAGGTGCCGTGATGGTATTAGCGTGTTTGACTACTGCTATCGGCGTAACCACTGCAGGCAGTGAGTTCTACGACAACACTTTCAGCAAAGTGAACTACAAAGGCTGCGTTATCACGACCATGGTATTGGCTGGTTTGATCGCCAACGTAGGTCTAGAGCAACTATTGGCGATCACATTGCCAGCGGTTGTGGCGCTTCACCCAGTCGCGATTGCGTTGATGATCATGGCACCAGTGCGCAACAAGATGTCGCAAATCATGGTGGTCGCGACCGCATTCACTGCTCTAACGTTTGGTTGTGTTGATGCTCTGCACATCCTAGGTTACATGCCAAGTTCCACTGATGAGTGGATGGGTAATTACATGCCTCTGTACAATGACTTTGCTAGCTGGATTGTGCCTAGCGTATTTATGATGATTGTTGGTCTGCTGTTTACGACGAAAACCAACCAAACCGAACAATTCGAGCTGGTGAATGAATAGCCGTTTAACATAAGACATCGCTCAATAAGTGCGTTACTATGTAGCTCGCTTATTGATATCAGGCAAAGGAGTTGCCTGAATGAAAGATTGATATGGGTCGCCTATGGATAATCAGTATCTAGACATCAGAACACTGAACTTTATCGTTATTCTGTTCTCTTGCATTTACTCTATTAGTCTGCTTTGTTATCAATACACTCAGGGTAGAGTCAAAGGCTTAAAAACCTTCTCGATATCACTACTGTTTATTGGTTTAGGCCCTTTTTTACTTGGCTTTAGAGGCTCTGCGCCAGAATGGCTGACCATCGTCATAGCCAACACTCTCATATTAGTCGGCTTCTTGCTTACGCTATATAGCGTAAGCATTTTTCGTCAATACCCTTTAAAATTGGCTCACTGTCTCACCTTGTTAACACCTGTTTTCAGTGGTTCATTTTACTATTTCACCTTCCATGATCCTTCTATCAAAAGCCGTATTATTTATCTGAGCATGTATATTTGTATCGTCACCTTCTTTAGTGGTGTCGCCATGCTTAAAGGTACCCAAAAGGACTTAAAGCTCCCTGTTAAAGCAATGGCTTACTCTTTCTTTGGATTTAGTTTTTTTATGGGATTTAGGGCGCTTTGGAGTACTTTTTCAGGTGAGTTACCAAGTTTTATGGTCGCAGGCCTTATCCATCAGCTGACTTTCTTATTTAGCATCTGCCTGATCGTTGCTTTGAGCTTTAGTATGCTGTGGTTAATTAACGGACGCTTGGTGCAATCCATTAATGCTCTCTCTCATTTAGATGCACTCACAGGGCTATATAATCGTCGAGCCATGGAAGAAATCGTTCCAAACTTGGTTAGTAAAGCACATAAAAAAAACCAAGCAATCAGCATTATTATGACTGATGTCGACAAGTTCAAAGCGATTAATGATCACTATGGTCACACGGTTGGCGACTCCGTCATGGCAACGATCTCCACTATTTTTAAAAAGCATCTTCCTGAGTCAGCCTGCATTGTGCGATTTGGTGGTGACGAGTTCATGATTGTTTTGCTCGAAAAAGCACAGCAAGCCAAAATTTTCGCAGAGCAAATTCGCCTTGCGGTCGAAACTGAAACCGCTTTGCAATCATTTAAAACTGAAGTGACCATGAGCTTTGGTATCAGTCAGTTATCTGAGGGGCAATCACTTCAAGAGGCGCTTGCTGAAGCAGACGAAGCGCTATATAGCTCTAAACATACAGGAAGGAACCTCGTTACCTTGTTTGGAGAAGGTAAAGACCTAAATTATAAGTTTGTCCCAGCTCCTGCCAAAAGCGCATAACATGTTTGTTATGCCAGTGATTTCGAATTAGCTAGAAATCGCACTAAGTATAGTCGGAGCGATTCAAACCAAACTTCTGCATCTTTTGGTTAAGGGTTCGACGTGGTAAATCCAACTCCTGCATCACCTCATTGATGCGTCCATGATGCCTGACTAAAGAATCATGCAGCACTTTACGCTCAAAATTATGTAGCTGAATCGCCAACGGAACGCCTGCTTGTGTCTCTTCGGTTGTAGAAGATGGTCGACTGGAGAGAATTTCCATCACGGAGACGGTTTCATCCAGAGCAAAACGCATTGCTACATTTCTAAGCTCACGCACGTTACCGGGCCAAGCGTAAGCAAGAATGGCTTTTCTATCGGCTTCACTCAGCGGACGACTCTCAGGGTTACTTTTCAGGGCAAAGTGTTCGAACAAGATCAACGCGTCTTCTTCTCGCTCACGTAGCGGAGGCAAATAGATCTGCGCCACATTAAGACGATAGTACAAATCCTGACGAAACTCGTCATGCTCATTGAGATCTTCTTTCGCGGCGGCGATCACTCTTAAATCAACCGAGATCTGTTGGTTACCCCCAACGCGCTCAACCGTATGTTCCTGTAATGAACGCAACACTTTCACCTGCATAGACAGTGGCATACTCTCGATTTCATCAAAGAATAAAGTGCCTTTATCCGCGTATTCCAACTTACCAATGCGCTTTTTACCCGCTCCGGTAAATGCCCCTGCTTCATGTCCAAACAGCTCACTTTCAAACAGGTTCTCAGGAATAGCGCCACAGTTGATTGGCACAAAATGATAGGATCTGCGTTGGCTTTCATTATGCAAACTGGTCGCCACCAGCTCTTTACCACAACCTGTTTCGCCGTAAATGATCACGTTAGTATCAATGCGTGCTAACTTGGCAACTTGTTCTCTAAGCTGTTGCATCACACGGCTTCGGCCAATCAGCACTTCTTCTAAGCCGCTAACGCTAGATAGATACTCTTGGCGATCTTGAGTAGACGTTTGTGCGCGATAACTCTCGACCGCATCGGTCACTCGCTGGGATAGGCGCTCAGGTTGGAAAGGTTTCTCGATAAAATCGAACGCACCGTTTTGCAACGCCCCAACTGCCATATCGACATCACCATGTCCGGTGATCAAAATAACTGGCGTTGGGATGTGATTAGCAATCAGGCTTTCTAGTATCGACAAGCCGTCGGTGTCCGGCAGGCGAACATCACTGACAATCGCATCAAATTCTTGGCTAAGAATGGCCGCTTTCCCCTCTTCTCCTAAACTGAATGCGGTCACGTCGAACCCCGCCAGTTGCAGCCACTGACTGGTAGCCTGACGAACAATGTCATCGTCTTCGATAAGTGCAATTTTAGGGGTGTCGTCAAAAGCCATGAGTTACTACCGTAGGTGGAATAGAAATCGCTCTTTGCTAACGGTAGCAAAAACCACTGAGGAGAAAAGGAGCTAGATCTCACTTCTTGCTTACAAGTCTTTAACATCCAACCAGTTAGGCGCACTCTTTAATAACTGTTGGTGAGAACGCACTAGCTGAATGGAGTCGGTATGCAGCGCAAAAGGAATGGCAAAACATGGCTTGTAGTCGCAATTGCGGCAGTGCTGATGTTGTCTTGCTATAGCGCCAGCAGAGAGGTTGCCCGTCAGTGGTTGAGTGTACAAACTCAAACCGAAGCTCAACAAAAACTACTCGACTATATTGGTGAAGTTCGCCGTGCACTCAAACGCTTCTACCACTTACCTTACCTCGTCACCAATAACCCAGAAACCATCGCGTTTGTGAAAGGAAACCGGACTTATTACGAGCCATTGCAAACCCAACTGACTCAGCTAGATAAAGCCGCCAATACGGAAGGTTGGCTAATCCTGTCTAACTCTGGCGAAGTATTGGTATCGAGTTTGATCGAAGAGCGCTTTAGCCTGTCTGACCGAAAAGCCATTGTGGAACAAATTCACAATCAAGGCGGCGGTGTTTCCTTGGTGAACAAAACCAAAGGTTCGAGCCCGTTGTATTATCTTGCAGCCCCTATCTACGACGGTCTGGATATCGCAGGCATTGTAGTGGTGCAAATCAACCTCAGTCTGTTGACCGAACAGACTATCACTAGCCAAGACATCATTACGTTGCAAAATCGCCAGCAACGCTTTTTCCTATCAAGCAGCTCGCTCTATAACGCAGACTGGTTTAACGAACCGAGCAACGCCGTTCAGTTAGAAACGCAGCGCTTATACGACAACACCAACATCAGTGTGTGGACGCTCAACCAGCAACGCTATTTTGCGCACACCGTTAAATTGGATGATTTGAATTGGTACGTCAGCTACCTCACCCCTTCTCAGCCGATTCAACAAACCATCAACGTGATTGGTTGGAGCGTAGCAGCGCTACTCTTATTGGTTATACTACTCGTCATTATTGGCTTACAACGCCGCCAAAAGCACATCAACCAACAAAGAATTCAAGCTCTGTTAGAAGAGTCTCAACGCCGCTTGAAACAGATGATCAATAAGACCCACGTTGGTTTGCTATTGATTGATGAACAAGGGCAACTGTTCGATCTCAACCCAATGGCGAAGCGTTTATTCTGTTTACCAGAAAGCGTCAATCGACATGCTTTTGCTTGGGAGTTATTCGATGCAGGCAATCCTAATTCCACCACACTTAAGTTGCTCAAGGACTTACCTAAACATAAAGAGCTCGCAGAGATCAGCACGGTCGAAACCATTGCCAGACGCAGTGACGGAAGCGTCTTCCCTGTCCTGTTCTCGCTAACCAGTTTCCCTTGGCATGGCGAGCAGTATTTCCTTGCGACGATCATAGACATCAGTAAGCGGAAAAAAGCCGAGCAATCGCTGCAACAGGTCAACCAAGAACTGGCGCAACGGGTAGAAGAGCGTACTCAAGCGCTAAAAGAAGCGCAAAACCAATTAATTGAATCGAGCAAAATGGCCGCCTTGGGTCGCATGTCGAGCGCGATTACTCATGAGCTCAATCAGCCACTGACGGGCTTACGTACCTTGCTCACAACAAACGAACTGTTAGCAGAACGTGGCGAAACCGAGATGATGAAAGCCAACAACGTATTGGTGCAGAAGCTGATTGATCGCATGGCAAGCATGACCAGCCAGTTAAAGACGTTCGCCTATAACAAACCAGAAAGCCTACAAGCGATTTCTCTTACCTCCGCACTCGAAGAGACCTTGCGCGTCTATCAATCCCAATTAGATAAGGTGGATGTGCGTGTTCGGGTTCCTCATGACTTACCTAACATCATGGGTGAAGAACAACGACTGCTGCAGGTGCTCGGTAATCTTGTCTCGAATGCGCTAGACGCAATGAACAACACCACCAACCCGCAGCTCAACTTGATCGTCAATCCAACTGTTAATCAGGTCGAACTGATCGTCAGTGACAATGGCTGTGGCGTGTCGAATGAGATGCTTGAATCCATGTTCGAACCCTTCCAAACCTCAAAGAAAATTGGTGAAGGATTGGGGCTGGGTTTAGCGATTACGGCCAACAATATGCGTGATATGCAAGGGAAAGTCAGCGCACAGCTCAACACTACTGAAGGAATGTCCTTCATCTTAGTATTTAAACTCGCTCCTCACCGAAGCTGACCCAACTTCTCCCATATCTCAATCCTTTTCTCTCAATAAGAGAGCAATATAAACCCTGTTCAACTTTATAAAGCGAGTTGCCTAACCTACGCTTAACTTGATGAATCGCCACATACCATTCATCAGAACAATTTTTGGTGGTTGACACCAGTTTTAGCTCCCACCGTCTAATTTAATGATAAGTAATTATTTAAAATAAGAATGGATGCGTTATGAGAAAAATAACTTTAGCTGCAGCAGGAGCGCTTTTTATATTATCACCTTACGCTTTTTCTGCACCTTACGCTGCCGACGCTCGAAGTCATGGTATGGGAAATACAGGCGTCGTTTCTGCTGACTATTTGACCGCACCCCTACATAACCCAGCCTTAGGTGCCCTCTATCGAGAAAATGATGATATCGGTCTGCTCATTCCGGCTGTCGGGGTTAATATCCACGACGAGGATAAAGCGTTGTCAGCCGTAGATGACGCCCAAGACCTTTATGATAGTATTCAGGGCATTCCTACTCCAGCGAACGAGGCCGAGCTTAATCGCCTCCTCGATCAGTTGGATAAGAGCGTCCCAGTTGTCATTAACGGAGGGCTAAGCCTCGCAATTGCTATTCCGACGCGCTACATGTCTGTAAACCTGTTTAGCACTGGTTATGTGGAGATACTTGCTGCACCCGATATCTCAGATTCAACAAACACCGCAGATCGATACCTCAATTCTGCCGTTAACCTAGCTGCTTTCGGTAATGTGGAATATGGTATTGCTCTATCTCGTGCTTACACTATAGGCGAACAACAATTCGCATTTGGTATTACACCAAAATACCAACAACTTAAAACCTACACACAACGTACAACACTAGACGACTTTGATATCGAGGATTACGACAAAAGTGAAGTATCAAAGAATACTTTCAATATGGATCTTGGGGTCGCTTGGTATCACAACGCATTTAGAGCAGGCCTTTCATTAAAAGACGTCTTCGAGCAAGATATTGAAACAAAACTGGGCAACTATACCTACGAACTCACACCACAAGCGACAGTTGGCATCGGTTATGTCGGGAACTATGTAGCTCTGAGCTTAGACGCCGATCTCACCAAACAAAAGCGCTTTAAAGAGCTCGACGATGACACTCAGTTTATTCGTGTCGGTATCGAGGGGAATGCTTGGGGGTGGGCACAACTTCGCGCTGGTTATGAAATTGACCTAGAAAATAATCTCGATGACTCAGTGACAGGTGGCATTGGCATCAGTCCTTTTGATGTGATCAGTTTAGACCTCGCTGGCTCTTACGCTGGCGATAACCAGTTTGGTGCGGCGGCGAATTTAGCATTTACGTTTTGAATATGAATGCCAATCTAAATTCACTTAGGTTGGCATTGTTAACAACCATCCTATATATCAATGTTTATCATTACTGACGTTTGGTGATGAACTGATAAAAATACGATCTCGATACAAGTATCGAGGTGTCTCCTACACTATTCTCAAGCAATAAATCCACAAACATTTCCTAAATATAAAGAGTGAGAAGCATGATTAAGTTTCCTGAACATTTTCTTTGGGGTGGTGCCATTGCTGCAAACCAAGTAGAAGGGGCGTACAACCTTGGGGGTAAAGGGTTATCGACATCAGACATGCTGCCAAACGGTATTTTGAGTCCGCATCAAACCCGTGAAGAGCGTACACCGGGTATCAAAGACGTGGCGATCGACTTCTACAATCACTACCCAGAAGACATCGCGCTGTTCAAAGAGATGGGCTTTAACTGTCTGCGTCTCTCTTTAGCTTGGAGCCGCATCTTCCCGAACGGGGACGAACTAGAACCTAACGAAGAAGGTTTGGCGTTCTACGATAAAATTTTTGACGAACTTGCCGAGCACAACATCCAACCTTTCGTGACCTTATCTCACTACGAAATGCCTTACGCACTGGTTGAAAACTATGGCGGTTGGGGCGATCGTCGCGTCATCGAATTCTTCGAACGTTATGCTCGCACAGTGCTGGAACGCTACAAAGACAAAGTGAAGCTGTGGTTAACCTTCAACGAAATCAATATGTCTCTACACGCACCATTTACTGGTGTTGGTTTGCAAGAAGGCGCCAGTGAACAAGAGATTTACCAAGCGATTCACCACCAGCTAGTCGCAAACGCAAAAGCGGTAAAACTGTGTCAGCAAATCGTACCTAACGGCAAAATTGGTAACATGCTGCTTGGCGCAATCAACTACCCATACACCTGTAACCCTGATGACGTGCTTGCTGCAATGCATGAAAACAACAAGTGGTTGTTCTTCGGTGATGTACAAACACGTGGTCAGTACCCTGGCTACATGAAGCGTTACTTCCGTGAAAACGGCATCGAAATTCAGATGGAAGCAGGCGACTTAGAAGAAATTGCATCGGCAAGTGTCGATTTCATCTCATTCAGCTACTACGCAAGTGGCTGTGCAAGTGCGGATCCGAAACAGAAGGAAGTGGGTAACATTGTCGATAGCGTACCAAACCCATACCTTGAAAAGAGCCAGTGGGGTTGGTTGATCGATCCAAAAGGCCTTCGCGTTCTGCTGAACTTCCTTCACGATCGCTACCAAAAGCCACTGTTCGTCGTAGAAAACGGCTTAGGTGCACGTGATGAAATCGATGAAAACGGTGAGATTCAAGATGATTACCGCATCGCTTACTTGAACGACCATCTTGTACAAGCACATGAAGCAATTTTGGATGGCGTTGAGCTGATGGGCTTCACCAGTTGGGGACCAATCGATTTGGTCGCGAACTCAACCGCTGAGATGAGCAAACGTTACGGCTTTATCTATGTCGATCGTCATGATGATGGGCAAGGAACGCTAGAACGTAAACGTAAGAAAAGCTTTTTCTGGTATCAAGACGTGATTCGTACTTCAGGCGGTTCATTGAAAAGCTAAGCCTGTTGTTTAGGTACAAAGTGCAACTAGGCATTCGCCTAAACCATCAAGCCCTGCAATTGCAGGGCTTGAATTTTAAGGTGTTTATTCATTTAGAGATTAAACTGCAATCTCTCCACCGTCTTCACGGCGAATAACCACTGTCGCCGCTCGTGGGCGCACAGAAACACCAGCAGGCGTTTCTTCGGCTGCATCTTCACTGTATGGCCAGTTGCCTGGGTGCTGAATATTCACAAACAATGATTTGTAATCAGGGCTGATGGTAAAGCCTGTTACTTCACAACCATTTGGTCCGACAAAGAAGCGTTTCAATTCAGCTTGATTATCCGCACCAATCACAGCTTGATCACCATTCTCATCTGTTAGCTTAGATGGCACAACAGCCAACATTTGATCATTGGTGTAAGATGTAACTTCATCTGCGCCGTTATCAGTCTGAATCCACAAAATACCACGGCCATCAAACGCTAATCCGTCTGGACTCGCAAACTGGTTTAACTCATTCAAGCCAGAACGGTTGGTATCTGCATCACCATTTGCTGGCGAACCAAACACAAAGATATCCCAATTAAAGTCAGTTGCTGAAGCACCTTCATCCCAACGAATAACATGACCAAACTTATTATTCAAACGTGGATTCGCAGGATTGGTTTCATCTGTACGGCGCGTATTGTTCGTCAATGTTAAATATACTGAACCCGTGAATGGATCAACCGTACACCACTCTGGTCGATCCATTGGTGTTGCCCCAACTAAATCCGCCGCACCCGCAGTATTGATGATAATTTCAGCCAGTGAATCAAAGTGATCCGCTAATGTACCACCAGCGGTTGTTACGCTATCAAGCGTTAATGGTAACCAAGTACCTGTGCTGTCTTCATTGAAGCGCGCCACATACAGTGTGCCTTCGTCCATGTACTTGTCACCCATCGCCAAGCGGTTATCAGGGTTAGCATCTGCTGGATCCCACGCTGCCGCAGATTCAAATTTGTATAGGTACTCAAAGCGAGAATCGTGACCAGAATAAAATACCACTGGTTTGCCTTCTTCAAGCTTACCGAAAGTACAGCCCTCGTGACGGAAACGACCTAGCGCAGTACGTTTCTTCGCACGTGAGTTTTGCGTGTAAGGGTCAATCTCGACAATGTAACCGTGACCATTGGCTTCATTACGGTAATCATCCATCGCACTTGCTCCTGTTGGAGCCACATTAAAGCGAGAGAACTCATCAAGACGCTCTTCTGCATTTCCTGCTAATGTCTCCCACAAGTAGCGTGTGCTTTGGTCATCAACACCAATGCGATCTTGCTCTTCTGTACGAGTCCCGGCGTTAACAAAGTAACCAGGCCAGTTCTCTTCACACGTTAAGTACGTGCCCCACGGCGTGTAGCCGTTGCCACAGTTGTTTAACGTACCACGCGCTTGGCTGCCATCTGGTGAGAAACGAGTGACAGTTAAAGATGTGTAGGCCACCGGGCCAGACAAATCCATGACTGTCGCACCAGTATAACGACGGTTTAGTGGGTCGGTATCAACCAACTTCCACATGTTGTCTTCCAGTTGAATGCGAACCACTGACACACCGTGCGCGTTAATCTCTTTACGCACTTCATCTACAATGGTACGTACGCCATTTTCAACCGTCGGACCATTTGGATGCAGTGCTGATGTGTCGATGTACTCGTGGTTAATACATAGCAAGCCATCTGTAGTACTATCGTTCAATGGGAAAAAATGCATGCCGTCATGGTGCATGCCTAGCGCATTTAACTGATCGGTACTGGTGTTGGTACCATCATTTTGCCATGCGCTGCCTTGCGCATTAAGTGGTGTTCCCCAAGGTACTAGTACTTGTGCGGTGTAGCCTTGTGGAATTGAAACTGCGTCAGTGAGTGAGCCAGGGATAGATTCAAAGTTAAGAACGGCTTTAGATGCGCCCGAACCACTGCTTACTGTACTCCCTGAGTCAGACGAGTTACAACCAGCCAATCCGAAAGCACCAAACGCTGTCATCGCACTGATACCTAAACCACCTTTCAGAATGCTGCGTCGAGATAGGCTCGCTTCTAATACTTCTTCAAATGGTTTGTTTTCACTTTGGTTATAACGCGTCGCGTCAAAGGTTTCCTTGCTCATTTTTACTTTCCCGATCTTATAGTTTAATTAATAAATAAGTGATTAGTTGAACGGCAAGAAGTTTGGATAAGAAAAATGACAAAAGTGCTTAAAACATATGAAACTTGTGTTTCAACAATACTGCAAACCAACCAACACAGCTAACGAAGCAATTAAATTCTGGTCACATAATCACCAACTGTATCGCTTCATTCTGATTTTACTTGGGCTAAAGTGTGATAGAAGGTATAAGGTGTACGAAATCAAATCATCTACGAGAGATAATCATGAAATTAGACAAGATCGATAACAAGAGCCGTCGTATCCGTAAAAAGCTGTTCTTAGGTGAGTTCGCAATCCTAGGTTTCGAGATCAGCTGTGAAACAGACATTAACGACTTCGACCGTTACGATGCATTCGTTGATGACTTTATCGACTACATTGACGAGCTTGGTCTTTGCTTCGGTGGCGGTGGTCTAGAACTGTTTGAAGGCTTCCTATGTTCTACTGACCGTTACGGCAGTGCGACTGAAGAACAGAAAGCGCAAGTTATTAAATGGTTAGAAGCACGTCCAGAAGTGAAAAGCGCGCAAGCGGGCGAACTAGTTGACGCCAACTACCTGTAACTAAAGGGCAACCTGTAATACGCAGAGCTCAGTAAATGGTAGAGAAAGCTGGTCTTAAGACTGGCTTTTTTATTTTTTGAAGAATGCGATAGTAAAAATAGGGGTTTGGGAAGTTGCGCGGAGTGAATGTGATTGTGGTGTTTTTGAGCTGGCAATCAACGGGAAACTGTGTTCCACAGCCAGCTCGTGCCTTTAGGTATAATTAACTATGATTTTTTAGCTGGGGCGTCTTTCGTGTCTTTCCAGTATTGAATACGCACACGATGTAGCTGAGCTCTTCTAGTCTTTTTCATAGTAAAGTCCCTCATCTTATATAAGTAACGCTCCTCATGGAGCTTATTGTCTAAGGTCGTATCCCCTTCAATCTATAAGGGAATCAATCATTTAACCGTGACATATTTCACAACATAATGATAAATACCGGTTTCTTGCAGCCTGTTTTTACTGGCAAACGGCATATTATCTATCTGACACGGTTAACTTACTCACCAGATATGACAGAAAAATGGCAATCAAGTTCCCTACTTATACTGTCATTGAATCTTAATAAGGATTAACAAGGTGGGCATTTCAGATTTACCATACTGTTTATAAAAACCGCAAGAATTTTTATTTCTTTTCAAACAAACCTCTACTCAAGATCAATTCACTTTCATCTTTATCGTCTCCCTTTTAACGCATTGTGATCCAGTTCAATCCACAGAACTCGGAACAAAAAGCGCACATTAATACATTCACCACCAAACTTGTGCGAGATCTCTTACAAGAGTTGTAAGCAAATAGATTAATCACCTCTAAGAGCAATGCCAGAAAAAACATTAAATATATGATTTAAAAGTAATATTTAAATTCACTTAAAATAATAAGTAAAAATAATTTAGAAAAGTTAATTGAGTCAAATCAGCAAAACATCAATACTCAATTTGTCGACAGGATGTTGGCGGGAACAGGAAAAAAGCCTAAAGGATTGGGTATCTTCAGGATGAAGATTTGATAGCTTAGGATGAGTTGTCAGCAAGGATGTAGTTAAGCTCTAGGATAGAGTTCGCCCGTCAGGATGATAGGCAAGAATGGACACCGCTAGGAAGGCGATGAACAAGGAACTCGGTTAAAGGACTTAGCCACAATCAAGGATAGATGCAGGGAGCACCTATTAGTAGCTGGATTGCTGCGAAAAAGAATAAGCCCCGTCTGGGAAACCAGGCGGGGTTTTATTTTGTCTGTAATGTATTGATAGCGATTCATCTTTATCGTTTAAGTCTTCTCTGTTTTCATAAAACACCGTGCTATCATTTTCTTTACGTCTCCCAACAAAGCTCTCAGAAAATCACACACTATGCTTAATCCTGTTTGGTTACATACATTTAAGACATTGATTGAAGTCGGTCATTTTACGCAAACGGCAGAAAAACTTTTTATGACTCAGCCTGGCGTCAGCCAACACATCAAAAAATTAGAGCAAAGTTGTCAGCATGCCTTGATCAAGCGCGAAAACAAAAGCTTCGAATTAACCGAGCAAGGCAGGATTGTCTACGCATATGCGCTCGAGTTAGAAGATAGAGAGAAGAAGCTGCTCGAAGAGCTCAGTTTTGATGATGCGTTTTCAGGCCACTGTAAACTGGCTTGTTCTGGTGCAATGGCGTTAATGTTGTATGGGCCCATTTTGGAGAAGCAAAAACAGCACCCGAGCTTATCGTTACATTTAGAAGCCGCGCCAAATCAATCTATTCTCAACGCCATAACGCAAGGGCACATCGATATTGGTATCGTGACTGATGTTCCCAACAAAGGTCTGTTTCACAGTGAGCGAATTGGTAAAGAGAGGTTGTGCTTGGTTCTGCCAAAGCATTATCAAAATAAGCAGATAACGCCACAACTCTTGCATGACTGTGGTGTCATTAGCCACCCTGATGCCGAGCATTACATGACGCTGTTTTTTGACCAATGTGAAGAACCACAGCTCCAAGAAATTAAGATGAGCGATTTACCATTATCCGGCTACGTAAATCAATTGAGCCAAATTTTGCTGCCTGTCAGCAAAGGACTTGGCTTCACCGTGCTGCCTCAAAGTGCGGTCGACAATTTTCCATTAAAAGACACGTTATACATTGCTCAACTGAAAAACACTGTATGTGAAGAGCTATTTCTGGTTCGTAAGCGCAGTCGTGCTCTACCTCTGCGCTATCAGACCATCAAAGAAGTGTTATTGGATGTGATCGGTGGTGCGCATCAATGATGCTAGCCACTCTTCGCTGGTAATGCGTTCCTCTTGGCAATCCACCCAATATGGTTTGCCAGATAACCAACTTTTCGACGCAACTTCTTTTATAAACACATCCACGGAATCAACGTCATCTTTGGCGTAATCCCATTTATTGCGCATGTGTTCTGCTGCTTCTTGATTAGTGTACGACTTGCCGTTGCGGATAAAGGTGCAAGAGGATTGCTCAACTCGTGTTATCAACGTCGAGATATCTTGCTCTACTCCTGCTAGTGCAAAGGTAGGCAGAATGCTTAATGTAAGTAACAACGTCCACTTTGCTTTCATCGCACCTTTATCCTTATCCCTGACCAAGTAACTACTAATAAGTGACTTAACTATTCTGATGTTTGGCTGTTTAGCTCAGCCATTATTGCCACCATGCCTTCGCAGGCTGAGGCTCCGCAATCGCCAAGCGTTGACCAATCTCAGGGCTCACTAACGTTACACCGCGCTCTTCACTGATATCTAACGCGCGTTGCATCGGCTCATTCCAATCATGCATCGATAAATCAAACGTACTGTTGTGAATTGGCATCATCACTTTGCCCTGCACATCAATGTGTGCTTGAACGCTTTGCTCTGGGAACATGTGAATGTCTGACCAAAGTTCATTGTATGCGCCGGTTTCGATCATAGTGAAGTCAAACGGACCGTACTTTTCGCCAATCTCTTTAAAGCCATTGAAGTAACCAGAGTCACCACTGAAGAACACTTTATGTTGCTGTGCATTGATAACCCAACTGCCCCACAGCGTCGTATCGCGGTCTGTCAAACCTCGACCAGAGAAATGCTGAGTCGGAGTTAGTGTATATTCAATGCCGTCAACAGAGTGTGACTCCCACCAGTCTAGTTCGATCACTTTCTCTTTGGGTACACCCCAATTCACCAGTAATTGGCCTACTTTTAACGGCACCAAGAAAGTGCCCACCTTGTCGCCTAGCACTTTAATAGAAGCTTTATCTAGGTGATCGTAATGGTCATGACTGATCACCACCACATCGATAGTTGGCAAATCTTCTATCGTGATGGGGGTTTGGTGAAAGCGTTTTGGCCCTGCCCATTGTACAGGAGACGCGCGATCACTGAATACAGGGTCGGTCATTACCAGTTTTCCATCGAGCTTCATTAATACGCTTGAATGACCCAGACGATAGATGACGTCATCTTGCTCTTCTAACAGTTGCCGCGCTGTGATCGCATGCACTGGAATTTCAATCGTTGGTGTTGGGTTAAGGCGCTCAGTCGTAAAATACGCTTTCATGATTTCGAACATGTCGCCCAAACCGCTTTTGTATTCCAACTCTGTATTTGCAAATTTGTCCGGGTATGTTGGCGCTTTTTCAGTATCAACATTAGAACAAGAAATCATTGATGTACCCATCGCGAACGCTCCTACTGTGGCTAGCAAAGTTTTTTTCATAAAAAGTTAACCCGAACAAAAGTAAACTACACGGTGCAGTTTACATTCTAATTATCAAAAGTAAACTACTTAGTGTAAAATAGATCAAGAAATGATCTTCTTAACTTAGCAAGCTTATGAATGTAAAAAGAAAAAGTCGTAGCGAAACCAAAAGAGAAGCCATCTTGTGCGCGGCAAGGCAAGCGTTCCAAGAGTTTGGGGTGCAAAACACCAGCATGGATAAGCTCTCTGCAATCGCACAAGTCTCTAAGCGCACGGTCTATAATCACTTCCCTTCTAAGGAAGCGATCGTGACGGAGTTGCTGACTGAGCTTTGGCGTTCGTCAATAATGGAAAGCGATATTAAACGCTTGGCCACTCTGCCACTCAAAGATCAATTGATTGAATTACTCTACAGCGAGATCATTGTGGTGACGGAACCAAACTATATTGAGCTGGCAAAAGTGGCATTTGGGCACTTCTTATTTAAGCCAGAAGATCTCAAAGAACAAGCAGAACAAATGTCGAAACAGGAAACCGCCCTGTACCGCTGGCTTACGGAGAAATCGAACAGTGGCGCTTTGCAAATTGATGATGTACATATAGCAAGCACTCAATTGCACAACTTACTTAAAGGCAGTGCATTCTGGCCGCAGTTAATGGGAATTCGCCCCTCTTTGTCGAATGAAGAATCTAGGCTGTTAGCTACCCAAACGGCGGAACTTTTTTTAAGTCACTATCAAAACAGCTAAAAACAGCGGTCAAATTGGCCGCTTTTTTAAGCGATAATTCGTGACAAAGCGATGAAATTTTTGCTCAATTTTATTTATCTCACCCTTGACAGTCTCATACCGCAAGGCGTGAGCGTTCGATAAAATATTTTTGTCGTGTCGACGATGCTTTTTCGTTTTCATCTCACAAAAAAACGCCCTAAGGTGCGCACCTCTGACGACGTGGTTGTTCAACCACAATTCTAAATCGTTGAAGTAAGTAGGTTATGTCATAACATGATCACCTGCCTACTGCATTCTATGCTCTATACTTATATTTTAATTTGGTACTGACTTACTAAGGAATTGCCATGCGTATTGCTATTCTCTCTCGTAATGAGAATTTATATTCAACCATGCGCCTAAAACAGGCGGGTGAAGAACGTGGGCATCAAATCGATGTGATCGACACGCTTCACTGTTATATGGACATTACGAGCAACAACCCTAAGATCCGCTACAAGGGTGAAGAATTACCGCAATACGATGCTGTTATTCCACGTATTGGGGCATCTATTACGTTTTACGGCACTGCTGTTGTACGTCAGTTTGAAATGATGGGTACATTTTGTGTCAACGAATCTGTCGCGATCAGCCGCTCTCGTGACAAGTTGCGCTCATTGCAACTGCTATCACGTAAAGGCATCGGTTTGCCACGCACTGGCTTTGCTCACCATCCTGACAACATTCAGGACGTGATCAAAAACGTTGGTGGCGCACCTCTAGTAATTAAATTGCTAGAAGGCACTCAAGGCATTGGTGTTGTACTTGCTGAAACAAATAAAGCGGCAGAAAGCGTGATTGAAGCTTTCATGGGTTTGAAAGCTAACATCATGGTGCAAGAATTTATCGAAGAAGCAAAAGGCGCGGACATCCGTTGTTTTGTTGTCGGAAATAAAGTAATCGCCGCAATGAAGCGCCAAGCAAAAGAAGGCGAGTTCCGTTCTAACCTTCACCGTGGCGGCTCTGCACAACTCGTGCGTTTGAGCAAAGAAGAGCGTGCGACCGCTGTAAATGCAGCGAAAGTGATGGGCTTGAACCTTTGTGGTGTGGATATCCTTCAATCTAAAAATGGCCCAGTGGTAATGGAAGTGAATTCTTCCCCTGGTCTAGAGGGCATCGAACTAGCAACGGGTAAAAACATTGCAGGTATGATCTTCGATTTTATCGAGAAAAACGCTAAGCCAAATTCAAACCGTACTCGCGGTAAAGGTTGATTTTTGTTTAACGCACAAGAGAGCCAAAAACCGGCTCTCTTGTTACTCGTCGCTAGGATGACACTATGAATCAGAAAATGATCATTGGGAATGCCGAAGCTATTTGCTTGCCAGAGTTAGGGATTACTCACCTTGAAGCGCGTATTGATACAGGCGCTCAAACCTCTTCATTACATGTAGACAATATTGATTGCTTTGAAAAAGATGGTCAGTCTTATGTTGCATTCGATCTGCACCCAGATGTATACCATTTAGAACAAGTGGTTCGCTGCACAGCGAAACTAAAAGCAAACCGTAAGGTTAAATCTTCTAACGGTACTTTTGAGCACCGCTGCGTGATCACAACGATGCTGCGTATGGGCGACCAACAATGGCCAATCGACATTACGTTGACTAACCGTGAAAAAATGACTTACATGATGTTGTTAGGTCGTCAGGGCATGGCAGACAAAGTGCTCGTTGATCCTAGCCAATCTCACTTATTGGCATCTTAACCCCGTAGCTTCAGATGAGTGATCGAACGTTTTTGTTGAGCATCACTCGTCTGGCTTTATCTTCGCCTATTTCCTACGAAATAACGCAAACAACAATCCCTTCGCTTTAACTTTTGTCACTCGCCAGTGCGTCATTGGCTTAGTCGGCGCTGTATTCAAAATGTGCTGATACGCTTTTTCATCCAAAGTCACCTCTCCCCCATGTGCCAAAAGCAAACATTGCGGATTCATCTCAAACACACGCTTTAATGATTGCCGATATTGATTCGGATGAAATATGGGAAACGGCGCAATCAGATGCTTTTTCACCTGCACCATTAAATCCGCCACATACAGCACATCTTGTTCAGAATGATAAACCGACAGATCTCGGTCGGTATGCCCAAGCGTTTCTAGCACCTGCCAATCATCAAATCCAGGAATAAACTCTCCATCAATAAGTTCAATATCTGGATTTAACTTGCGGGAATACCAAAGGTTTTGCTTTGGTTTACGCATCCGATTCGCCATCCAGCGTGCTAACATTAAATCGGTCAAATGCATTAGCCAACCGTCTACACCGCTATACCACTGGCTCTCTCGCTTTGCGGCCAATAGCTTACATCCTGTTAAATCACGTAGTTTGTGCGCACCACCAGCATGGTCTGGATGCATGTGGGTCACAACAACCAACTTTAGGTCAGAAAAAGGACGATGGAGTTGATGTTCAATAAAGTCTTTAAGATGAGGAATGTCTGCTCGACTGGCACCATCAAGCAACAATAATTTATCGGGATATTCGGCGAGATACATGGTCTGAATGTACCCCTGAATTCTGTGCAGCTGCAAAATATGTCCTTATTTTAGTGAGATGCTTCATGACCGAATCCTTACTGGTCAGACCAACTATAACAGCAGAATGGACGCTTCGGTAAACAAATATTCACACGTAGCGACGACAACAAATCATAATCGAGATGATAGATTTTAATCATTAGACTCAAGGGCCCTTTTATCCGTTAATGCGCGCACACGGAGTTCGTGTCAGGGTATGAGGTAAATACCTCATGATTTGCTTTTTTGTACTTTTCCTTCTAATTAATTAAGGAGTTAAGTACATTTTTGTGAGAATCGAGTTGGAAAAAGCAACTAAATTAGACCGCATCCGCGCGGACTACAACGTTCACTACTGGAGCCAAGGTTTCTACGGCATTGATGACCAAGGCGAAGTATATGTATCACCACGTAGTGATCGTGCACATCAAATCCCTTTCAGCGCTATTGTAAATGAGCTAGAAGCGAAGCAGTTAAATCTGCCTGTATTAGTACGCTTCCCGCAAATCGTGCACCAACGTGTGCATGGTATTTGCCACGCATTCAACCAAGCAATTGAAGAATACCAATATCCAAACAAATACTTGTTGGTGTACCCAATTAAAGTAAACCAACAACGTGAAGTGGTGGATGAAATTCTAGCGAGCCAAGCTCAACTAGAAACCAAGCAGCTTGGTCTTGAAGCGGGTAGCAAGCCAGAATTGTTGGCGGTACTTGCATTGGCTCAACAAGGTAGCTCCGTGATCGTGTGTAATGGCTACAAAGACCGTGAGTATGTGCGTCTTGCACTGATCGGTGAAAAGCTGGGTCACAAGGTATTCATCGTACTAGAGAAGCTTTCTGAGCTGGATCTGGTACTAGAAGAAGCGAAAAGTTTGGGCGTAAAACCGCGCCTTGGTTTACGCATTCGCCTCGCCTCTCAAGGCGCAGGGAAATGGCAAGCAAGTGGCGGTGAAAAATCGAAGTTTGGTTTATCAGCATCGCAAGTGCTTAGCGTTATTGAACGTCTTAAACGCGAAGGCAACCTAGACGCGATGCAACTGGTTCACTTCCACCTTGGTTCACAGATGGCAAACATCCGTGATGTACGCAATGGTGTGAACGAGTCTGCACGTTTCTACTGCGAACTACGCGCACTCGGTGCAAACATCGAGTACTTCGATGTGGGCGGCGGCTTGGCAGTGGATTATGACGGCACACGCAGCCAATCATCGAATTCGATGAACTACGGACTTGCAGAATACGCACGTAATATCGTCAACACAGTGGGCGATGTGTGTCTGCAATACGAACAACCAATGCCAGTGATCATTTCGGAATCGGGTCGCTCGCTAACAGCGCACCACGCTGTATTGATTTCTAACGTAATTGGTACCGAATCGTACCTACCGGAAGAAGTACATGAGCTTGATGATGACGCTCCGCTTTTGCTACAAAACATGTGGCGAAACTGGGAAAACTTACAAGATGGTACAGACGCTCGTGCGTTAATTGAGATTTACAATGATACCCAAAGTGATTTGGCAGAAGTGCACTCTCAATTTGCTACAGGCGTGCTTAACTTGGAGCAACGTGCGTGGGCAGAACAATTGTCACTGCGCATTTACTTCGAATTAAGCCGCAAGATGAGCACTAAGAATCGCTTCCACCGTCCGATTCTGGACGAGTTGAGCGAACGTCTTGCGGATAAGTTCTTCGTGAACTTCTCTCTCTTCCAATCTCTACCAGATGCTTGGGGTATTGATCAGGTGTTCCCTGTTCTGCCACTTTCTGGTCTTGGCGAGGCGGAAGAGCGTCGTGCAGTGATGTTGGACATCACATGTGACTCTGATGGCGCGATCGATCACTACGTTGATGGTCAAGGCATCGAGAGCACGCTACCTGTACCTGCTTGGAGCAAAGACAAACCGTACCTAATGGGCTTTTTCCTAGTAGGCGCATACCAAGAAATCCTTGGTGACATGCACAACCTATTTGGTGATACCCACAGTGCTGTAGTCAATGTTGATGAACATGGTCAATTTGAGATCAGTTACATCAACGAAGGTGATAGTGTAGAAGACATGATGCGCTACGTTCATATCGACGTGGATGCGATTCGTGACAATTATAAACAATTGGTTTCACAACGAGTTGAAGCCAATGAACAAGCACAAATCCTAGCAGAACTAGAACAAGGTCTAGCAGGATACACCTATTTAGAGGACTTCTGATATGAATGATTTGTTTACTAAAACTGATTATTCGCTTTACTCCAACTCTATGTCGTTTTTACGTCTGCCGTACATTCGTAACCCGGTATCGGCAGACGCAGACGTTGTGGTGTTGGGAGTCCCTCTGGACATGGCAACATCTGGGCGTCCAGGTGCGCGTATGGGTCCAGATGCAATTCGCCGTGCCTCAGTCAACTTGGCATGGGAAGGTAAGAAGTTCCCGTGGAGCTTCAACGTATTGGATAAACTGAAAGTGATCGACGCAGGTGATCTCGTGTTCGATTGCGGTGATGCGGAAGATTTTACTTACCGCCTTGAAGCGGCAACCAGTGAAATTCTAAAAAGTGGTAAAACCATGTTGGGATTGGGCGGTGACCACTTCATCACACTGCCTATCCTGCGTGCCTATGCGAAGCATCATGGCCAAATGGCGTTGATTCACTTTGATGCTCATACGGACACCTATGCAAATGGCAGTTCATACGACCACGGTACGATGTTCTACCATGCGCCGAAAGAAGGTTTGATCTCAGCAAAGAACTCAATACAAATCGGCATTCGTACGGAGTACAAACAGCAAGATCACGGCTTCAATGTGATTAATGCGATGCAAGCGAATGACATGTCGGTGAACGAGATCCTAGAAGAAATTCGTCGCACCGTCGCAGACAAGCCAGTATATGTCACTTTTGACATCGACTGCTTAGACCCGGCCTTCGCACCGGGAACTGGTACACCAGTTTGTGGTGGCTTGAACTCAGACAAAGCGCTGAAAATTATTCGTGGTTTAGCCGGCATGAATATCGTGGGTATGGATGTTGTCGAAGTATCGCCTCCATACGACCACAGTGATGTTACCGCACTAGCGGGAGCAACCATCGCACTAGAAATGCTTTACGCATACGCATCTGAGCGCGAATAGACATAATCATTTCTAAGGGAGCTTCGGCTCCCTTTTCTTTCTTATGCCTTCCTCTACCTTTTATTCACTCGTTTCATCTTGAACTCAGATCAACCGAGCAGACGCTTTATTTTTGCACTTTAACCATTAAAACCAGTTACCTATAAGGCTCATTCTATTCACGAAAAGTAAAAGATTTAACTTAATTAGACAAAGAAATGCATCTCTTTTTGAAAACAAAATCGGATTAGTTTTTCTAATTTAAATCATAGATTTTTATCTTGCTCGACTTCACACTTTTCGATTGCTAATTATACAAGCAAGCACTATTATCTCGCGCAAATATCCCCGCAACACAAGAAGTCAGTTGGCACTCTGTAAAAGAGCGCTAAGGGTTTTTACGTCTTAAATTTTTTGGAGAGATACGCAAATGTCTGCTTCGTTTCCATTAGCGAAACTTACCTTTTTAATCGCTATATTGACTGCCGTGGGTCAAATGACCCAGACAATGTACGTGCCTTCAATCGGTCATATGGCGGGCGAGTTTTTGGTATCTGCGTCATCACTTCAAGCTGTGATGGCTTGTTACCTAATCCCATATGGCTTGTCGCAATTTGCGTATGGCACACTATCGGACCGCTTGGGACGCAAACCGATCATCATCGTCGGGCTGCTTATCTACATCGTGGGTACACTGGTAGCATTATTTGCACATCAATTTGAATGGTTCTTGATTGGTAGCTTTATCCAAGGCTTAGGTATTGGCTGCGGCGGTGCGATGTCACGCACTCTGACTCGCGATTGCTTTGAAGGCTCTGATCTACACAGAGCAAACAGCTTAATTAGCATGTGTGTGATTTTCTCACCATTAATGGCACCAGTATTAGGCGGTTACCTAACAGAAGCTTTCGGATGGCGGTCGAGCTACTTGTTCTTAGCGCTATTTGCTATCGCGGTTGTGATCACCATGATGACAAGCATGATGGAGACGCTACCAAAAGAGAAACGCAAATTCGAACCAGTAGCCAAAAGCTACAAACACGTTTTGTCTGACCGTCGCTTTCAAGGCTTTTTGATTTGCCTGGTTGCAACATTCGCTGGTGTGGGTGTATTCGAAGCGGCGGCTGGGGTGTTGTTAGGTGGGGTATTAGAATTACCAGCAACAACGGTAAGTTTGCTGTTTATATTGCCGATCCCAGGTTACTTGGTGGGTGCAGGCTTATCTAGCTACATCGCAAGACATCGCTCTGAGCGTCGTGCTCTAAATGTAGGCTTGGTCTCTATTTTTGTAGGCTCTGCTATTGTGCTCATCCCAGGCTTGTTTGGTTTAACCACGGCATTAACGCTGGTTGGAGGCGCAACCGTGTATTTTTTGGGTGCGGGTATTCTCTTCCCAGCAGCAACAACTGGAGCGATTGCGCCATTCCCATACCATGCAGGAACAGCAGGCGCGACATTGGGTGGCATGCAAAACTTGGGGGCAGGTGTCGCAACTTTGCTCGCGTCACTATTTCCAGCGCATAACCAGATGCCTTTGGGCATTTTGATGATGGTAATGTCGGTAATTGCAATGCTTGGGTTAATGTGGGTGAATCGAGCACACAATCACTCAAACGAAGTACCGCAAGTTATCTGATCATTATCAGCTTACTTTCAAAATCCAAAAGGGACACACTCAACAAGTGTGTCCCTTTTTTCATATCACACTATATCGATTTCCCGATGAGAATGATTTAACTTTCGAATTGATATTTGTTAAAAATAACAGCTGCTTACACAATGTGTTTTCAGCTTCCTTCAAATTGAGTATCCAACTCGGAAATATTGAGGATTCTCACTTTTTCGGTATACCCCATAACAAAGAATGGACAACTGAAAACCACTAACAAAATGAAAGCCCAGCCCTCAGGATGAGGCCACTTGGGTGTACAATAAGGATAAAATCAGATGCGTTTCACTTTAACTACGTTGGCCGTCTCGGTCGCGCTTGTCGCCGGATGCAGCAATCAAGGAATCCCCAGCATGACTCAATACTCCCAAACACAGATCGTTGCTCAACAAACTCAAGCTCCGGTTGCGAAAAAAGTCCCTCACTCGATGACTATTCATGGCGATACCCGCGTTGATAACTACTACTGGATGCGTGACGACGAACGTAAAGACCCTGAAATTTTACAGCACCTAGAGAAAGAAAATCAGTACGCAGAAACCGTTCTAAAGCACACTGAAACACTTCAAGATACGCTATTTGAAGAAATTAAAGGGCGCATCGCAAAAGACGACAACTCAGTACCTGTTCGTAAAAGCAACTACTTCTACTCCAGTGAAGTGACCGGAGATAACGAGTACGAAGTCCATTTGCGAGCTAAAGACTTTGCAGGCAAAGACAAACAAATCATTTTAGATGTCAATGAACTTGCAAAAGAACATGAATTTTTCAGTATCGGCGGCCTATACGTTAGTCCGAATGAAAACTTATTGGCGTATGGCGAAGACACATTAAGCCGCCGCGTGTACACCCTTAAGATCAAAGACCTGACAACAGGCAATTACCTACAAGATGAAATCGAAGGGGCCTCAAGCGCTGTCGCATGGCAGAACGATAACAACGCCTTTTACTACATCAAAAAAGATCCACAGACCTTATTGGGCTACCAAGTTTATCGTCATGTATTGGGCACACCACAAAGCAGCGATGAGCTGATTTTTGAGGAAACCGACAGCGCCTATTACACCTCACTAAGCAAAAGCAAAGATGGCGAAGATATTTATATCTGGCATTCGAGTACAGAAACCAGTGGGGTCTCTATTATTGATGCGAACAACCCTAAAGCAAAGGCGAAACCGTTCTATCCTCGTGAAGATGGCATTGAATACAGTATTTCTAAGCTAGGCGATTGGTACTACATTTATACTAACTACCAAGCCGTCAACTTCCGTTTGATGAAAGTTCATCAAAATGACATGCATGACCGCTCTAAATGGCAAGATGTGATTGCCGCAGACGACAACACTCAACTTGTCGACTTCGAGTTATTCGATGATCACATCGTCTATGAGCAGCGCTCTAACGGCCTAGCAAGCGTCACTGTACGTCAGCTTTCAACAGGAAAAGAATTCGCCCTCACATTTAATGACGATGCGTTTGCTGCCTATTTGACAGGTAACCTAGAGCTGGATAACGAGAAAGTTCGTATTTATTACAGCAGTTTAACCACTCCAGGAACCTACTACGATTTCGATCTAACAACGGGCGAGTCAGAAATCATGAAGCAAACACCTGTACTTGGTGATTTTAATCCTGACAATTACCAATCAGAACGCATCATGGTCACAGCCCGTGACGGTAAAGAAGTACCCGTTTCTTTGGTGTATCGTAAAGACTTATTTAAGAAAGATGGTACGAATCCACTCTACCAATATGGTTATGGATCTTATGGCGCAACCATTGAGCCAACTTTCCGCTCGACACGTTTGAGTCTATTGGATCGCGGCTTTGTTTACGCCATTGCTCATATTCGTGGATCTGAAATGCTTGGCCGCCCTTGGTATGAAGACGGTAAAAAACTAACCAAGCAAAACACATTCAACGACTTTATTGATGTGACTAAAGGTTTGGTTGAACAAGGCTACGGCGCGAAAGATAAAGTCTTCGCTGTTGGTGGCTCTGCAGGAGGTCTCTTAATGGGGGCTATCATCAACCAAGCACCAGAACTGTACCGCGGTATCGGTGCACATGTTCCGTTTGTGGACGTGGTAACCACTATGCTCGATGAATCAATTCCATTGACCACCAATGAGTATGATGAATGGGGTAACCCAAATAACAAAACATACTATGACTATATGTTGAGTTACTCGCCTTACGACAACATCAAGGCGCAAAACTACCCGAACATGTTGGTAACGACTGGCTTGCACGACTCTCAAGTACAGTACTTTGAACCAATGAAGTGGGTCGCCAAACTTCGTGAAATGAAGACAGACGATAACGTCTTGTTGTTCAAAACCGATATGGAAGCCGGACACGGCGGCGCATCTGGTCGATTTAAGCGCTTAAAAGAAGATGCGTTAGAGTATGCGTTCTTCCTCGATTTACTCGATAAAAAATAAGCGTATTAATCGAACTGCATCTCTTCTAACAACAAAAATGCCCGCAAATTGCGGGCATTTTTATAGACGCACTCTCTAAACAAAGAGTTGGGTTACCTAAGCACAGAACTACCAGTGTCTCTTATAGCCAACGGAAAGCAGAAAGAAAAACGCCTACTCACAACGAGTAGGCGTTAACACAATAAATGTGTTTAGGCAGTAGAAACTGGCCTATTTATTAGAAGTAGTAACGAGCACCTAGAGTCCAGTAGTCGTTCTCTTCATTGTTGTAGTCGTTACCTAGATCAAACTGGTAAGCTGCAAACGTTACGAAAGCAGGAGTTACAGCGTACTCTGCTTGTAGCGCAGTTTCGCTTGAAAGTGTCTTGTTGTCTTCTTCGTCTTCTACGCCTTCGTAGTTAACGCTGAATGTCCAATCGTTTACGCCGTATGCCAAAAGAGCTTCAAGTTGAGAAGTGTCTTTACGCATTTGGTAGAAGTACTCGTTCATACCGTATACTACTGCTGCGTATAGACCTGAACCGTACTGACCGTAGTTTACAGAGAATAGGTGTGATTCAGCGTTCTTAGTACCTAGAGTCGCGTTTTTAACATCACCGCCGCTGTATACGTAGCCTAGACCAAAGCCAGCTACAGAACCGCTCAATGCAACTTGACCACGTTGCTCGTATGTTGTTGCATCTGAAGTTTGCTCACCTTGCCAACCTAGACCTAGGTTGAAAGCAAAACCTTCACCAAATTCAAAACCTTTACGGTAGCTAAGCATTTTATCAGCACGAGCTGAGCCTAGGTTGCCGTGGTTGTCGTACAAAAAGTCGTTCGCAAACGCGATTGGTAGATCCGCAACACCAGCTACATCGTAGTAAGGTGACCATTGAGTACCTGCTACTAAACGGCCAAACTGCTCATGAGTAGCACCGATGTAACCTAGACGAGTTTTGAACGATTGTTCACCACCATTTAGGTAGTTAAGCGCCCATTCGCCTTTAGCGTCGATAGTGATACCGTTGCCAATGTCTTTCTTACCCGCAACGTTAATACGTGGAGACACTTGGTGAACTTTCACATCTTCCTCGTAGTACTCACCTACGCCAACTGAAACGTGACCGCCGATCGATAAAGATGTACCATCGCTGTTGTAAACTTCTGCTGCGAAGGCCTGTGAACCACATGCTAGTGCCGCCACTGCAACGGCTAGAGTTTTCATTTTCATTGTTAACATCCGTATAGTTGTTTGTACCGGTTCGCTTAGAAACAGATTAAATCCGAATCAATCGCAACGAACACATAACAAAGTAGTAATGAAATAGAAATGAAACAAACACTTTCTTATGCAACCAGTGGTATCAATGCTCACATTTTGAACTTAGTCACAAAAAAATGGGGAACTTTTCATTCCCCATCATAAAATATGTGGCTTTTTACGTGTCACATCTCCCAACGTGCGAGTGGCTTCTCAGTTTTGATACCCTTACTGCCCCAGCGGTCAATAACATCAATTTGCAGTATGCGGCTCGGTTTAATAAGCGATGTCAAGGTTTTCGACGGTCGTTTATCCGTCACTAACCACAGCGTTTTATCTTGTTCAAACTGAGCTTTTAAAGATAATTTGTCTTCTTCTGTCCACTCGAGCTCCGGCTTAAATTCGCGCCCAACCACAAACAATTGGTTGCCAGAGGCAAAGTCCTCTAATGACTCACTCATCAGTACCACTGAATCGATGCCTTTATCGAAGATCTCTGCCTGTTGTTGGTTGATCAGTTCACTCACGTTGAGCATTAGAGCCTGTTGATTCGTTTGAATCGCCTTTTGGTGTTCAGGATATACACGTTGTAGATCCTCTCCAACAATGCCCGCCATTCGGATTAAGTTTGTAGGGTTCAGCCATGCGTACTTCGATGTTGACCCGTTTTCCAATGTCAGTACTGCAACTCCTTGAGCTCTAGGAGAAATGGCCTGCGATGCATCGATTTCAATCAAGTGAATGTTGCCCTGTCGAGCGTAAACATAAGTCGGGTCTTGTTTCCAAATCGCACCAAGAGTAATAGCAACCGTCGCGGCTTGACCCGCTTGCTTAACTTGCTCTGTACCTTTATTTGCGAACCAGTTCTCAAGACGCTCAACGCCGTAACGCTTTGGAGGCAGATACTGAGTCTCTATCCCTGTACCTTTCATGAGTTGCTCAGACAACATGTACGTGACGGGAGTGCTGGTTAAAATGTCTTTGGCGCTTGCCAACGATGGAAGTGTCGTCGCTATAACCAAACCAAAAGTTATCGCTAATTTTTTTATCTTCATGTTCATTACTTTATAAAAAGGGTTACGCTTTTTGGATAATTCGGTAAACCGTTGCTGTTAGGAAAAATGCCGCAGAAACAATGATGATGGATGCGCCTGATGGCACTGGTAGCTCAAGCTCCATCGGCAGTATGGTTCCTACTAAACACGCAATGGTTGCCAATAAAGAAGAAAGGAGAACAAAACTGCCCATGCGTTTAGTCAATAACCTAGCCGTTGCACCAGGAATCAGTAGCAATGCACCAACCAATACCGCGCCAATAATCTTTACCGCGGCGATGGTGACCAAGGTGATCATCATGACAAATAAGTAATCATAAAAGCTGGTATTAAAGCCGCGTACACGTGCAATATCCGGGCTGATACAAGTTAGCAAAATGCGGTTAAACGTTGGAATAAGAAGCAGTAATATGATCAAACAACTGATCGCTAAAATAAGGATATCGTTGTCCGTCACAGTCAAGATCGAGCCAAACAACACGTTCTCCAACATGTGAATGTTGATCTTACGAGCAACGTACATTAACAGCGCAGCACCAACCGCTAACGCTAATGCAAGAAAAACTCCAACCAGTGTGTCGTAAGGTACATTCGTACGATTACGAACAAAGTGAAGCAACAGCGCAAAAATCATACAAAAGCTAAACAATCCGATGATCGGATTCTCTGGCGGCTCACCGAGCAACACACCAATCGCGATTCCGGTAAGCGCAGCATGCCCAACCGCTTCAGAGAAAAAAGCCAGTCGCTTGGCGATGACTAATGTACCAAGACCACCAAGTAATGGTCCTAATATCAGCGCTGCCACAATTGCGTTCACCATGAAGGCATAAGAAAAGCTATCGCTTAACCATCCAGCTTCAACGCCGCTAACCGCTAACTCTCGCAACCAATCCATTATGCAGCCTCCACTTTTGCTGTGTAGTGCTTGAATAATGTTTCTATACGATCAGGGCTTAGCACATCTGAATGGTGCCCTGACGCCACAATTTGACGATTTACAACATGGACCTGCGCATCTAAACGGCGCACTGCGGTCACGTCATGGTGTACTGCCAGTACCGTTTTGCCTTCTCCAACGACTTCATGAATCAAACCTTCAAGATATCGAACACCTTGCTCATCCATGCCAGTTGTAGGTTCGTCTAAAACCAATAAATTGGGCTCATCCAGTAAAGCTTGCGCAAACAAAACACGCTGTTGCTCACCGCCAGAGAGTTGCCCCATACGACGGTCGCTACGCGTTGCCATACCCACGCGATCCAGCTGGGCCAGGGCATGTTGAGTTTGTTTCGTTTTACGTCGCCAAAATAGAGGGATACGAGTTTGGTTAAGCAGTACAAAATCCATCACGGTTAACGGGAGGCTTGCTTCAAACATCGCTTTTTGTGGCACATACCCTATCTTCCCCGATGCAGCTGATGGTTCTGGCCAATTGAGCGCTATGTTTCCCGAAAATGGCGTAAGTCCAAGTACCGAACGAAGCAAAGAGGTTTTACCACCGCCGTTCGGTCCCATAATCACGTGACATTTCGCGTTCTCGAATTCGGCGCTGATGTTCTGCAAAATGATATTGTCGGCGTATTTTAGGCCCACGTTACTTAAGGAAACGGAAGGTCCAGTCATTACGCCTTTTCCCCTGCTCGCTTACTCGCCACAAATTTCATGGCTTCGATTAGTGTTTCCACATTATCTCGCATCTCAACCTCGACTTTATCGGCCTCATACTCACCGTGAGTCATGTGAGAAAAGCGATAAAGCTGCACCCCAGTCGCCTCTTCGATGGTATCAACAAAGCGATTCGGCATATTGAGCTCATAAAACAGAACATCAATGCCCGATTCACGAATTTTCTCTATCGTTTCCTGTAGCTGACTTGCACTTGGTTCTACACCATGAGCAGGCTCAATGACAGCGGCAACGTCAACACCAAACTCCTGAAGGATATATCCGTAAGCATTGTGGGTTGTCGCCACCTTCATACCAGCCGTGTCCAACTCACCAAGAGACAACATTGCATCACGCTTCATCAGGCGAAATGTTTTCGCGTATTTACGAGCATTTTGGCGATAGAACGTAGCATTGTCTGGGTCCAATTGGCTTAGCTCACTCGCGATGGTGTAAACCTTTTGAATGGTTGTTGATAAACCGACAAAGGTGTGAGGGTTCACTGCTCCTTGACCAACAGACTGCCCCATAGCAGGCAATAAAGGCACTTCTTTGTTCGCTTCGATAACCACGAGATCATCACGCTGAGAAGCCTTGATCACTTTCAGTGCAAAATCGTCATGACCAATACCATTGATCACTATTACGTCCATTTCATTTAAGCGCTTAAGATCATTAGGTTGTGGCAAATAGTTGTGAGGATTAAAACCAGCATCAACCAAAGGAACGATGTCCGCCTTCTCACCAACAACGGCTTTAACATAGCTGTAATAAGGTTGAAGCGTAATACCAATACTGAGTTTATCGGCAGCAAAGCCAGTAGAAGACACCGTCAATAACGCGGTGGCTGTAAGAATACGACGTAAAAGAGAGCGTTTGATCATAGTACTTATCAATTATGTTGTCTTAATGGGCGTGAGAGTGGGAAGAAGAGTCTGACAGAATGATTTGTTTCCACCCGAAATCGTGGCGTTTAGCTAGATCGCTTAGTCCCTCCACATTTAACGAACGGCTAGAATCATTAAACCAAATATCAGCTTGAGAACTGCGGCTATCCAACAGCATGGAAGCAGAGCCTTGGGCACTGGTCTTCACGCCAATGTAGACACCGTCATCAATTCGTTGCCACTGATGAGAACCTTTACGCTTCCAGTTTTGGTCTTTCACGAACGGAGCAATCCAAAGCACCTCCATATCAGAGATCTCAGGCCAAGTTCCGGTATCTAACTGCAAATCACGAATCTCTTCATGAGCGAGCTTAAGCTCAGCGATCAACCCCAACTCATTTTGATGTAAATCCGTGATTAACACTTGATGAGACTGCATGTCTGGCTTTTCAGTCGCGACCTGATGGTAGGGCATAAGTATGGCTGCTGAACTGAGAATTGCTGCGATTGTCAGTGCGACCCATTTTCCTTCTCGGTTACCATCATCAGGGCGAACTTTCTGTACACTCATTTCTCTTTCAGCTCAACGATATCCACTTCCACCGGGCTTTCATGTCCGGCATCAAATACCAAATAGAAATCTGTTTCAGGGTGAGTAAATTCTGCGATGGAACGCTTATCTGTTTTTTCTTTGGCGATCAGATTGTCGTCGTAATCGTACATTTCGACATCGTAGTCGACCGCTGTCGATCCATCCGAGTAGCCCGCTTCACAAATCACTTTATCTTGCGCCAAGTGACAGCTCATCAGAGGAAAATGTGCAGCAGCGTGAAAGGACGCAAATCCAGAAAAAAGCAAAACCGCTTTTAGAAGAGAAGTGTTATTCATGATAATTCCAAAATGGCCCAGCAATTGCTGAGCCTAATTCGATTAGTTAAGTTGAGTTTCAAACGTAAGATGAACATTGGCACTCGCTTTATCCGCCAATGGATTATCTCTTAATTCACCTTTGTAGTTCGCTTTCATTAAGTAGCGCCCGGCGACTTCTGGCGTGAAGATCACTTTGCCATCTTTATCGCTCACCACATCGATTTGTTCTTGATGGTTTCGGTACATGGTCCCTTCACGTGTAATCTCAGCAGTAACGCCCTCTTGTGGCTCTCCGTTAAAGAAAAACTGGAAAGTCACAGGCTCACCTTCAATGATGTCCGATGGATGCGTGATCGGTTTCATCTCCAGCATTTTGCCTTCAATCTCCAACGCTTTGTCCGTTGGCATACCAACCGTAATGTAGCTTTCTGCTCGGGTGTAACTTAGTTGAGTAACCACATCACGCGCTTGCTCAGGAAGCACGTCACCACGCTCAGCTTTGTTTGCTCGCGCCCATTTCACCGTATCACGACGGCCCGCTTTGTATTGTGTGTAGTAGCTCGGCTGATTATTAATCGCGACTTTGTGCGTGCCTTCTTCTGTAAAAAAGAAATCAAACATAGAGCGACGCTTGCCACGAACAACAAAGTTAGGACGCTCAGAGCGGCCATCCGGCATCACCACAAATGCCTGGTCACTACCCGCAGGCTTATCAAAAACAAACGTTCCGTGAGAGGCAGTAACATCAAATGTCAGCCAGTCACCGCCTTCTTTAGAAACCGTAAAGTGAGAGGGCAGAACCCAACGTGGATGTGCTTGTGCGGTGGTGGTTACAGCCAATCCCATTGCCATTACACTCGCCAATGCCACTGCTTTCATTTTGGTTTTCATTGTTGTGTCCTTTAATCACTTAACTTGATAATTGACGGTGATGACACCCGTCTCTTGTGTTGGTTTAAGCTCATAGCGTACGTCACTGTCCGCTAGCGTTATTTTTTGACGTAAGTAGTTTCGCCCACCGTGTTCACGAACGACTTCGACGTACAACGTGTAATTTCCTTGTTCCAAACGCTCCCCTGAGTCATTGGTTCCATCCCAGACAAAGCGGTATTGACCAGCAGGACGTGTTGCAGAAGTCACCGCATCAACAAGTTCACGATCATAACGACCCGTTTTTCTCCACCAGCTGCGTAGATCTTTTAACCATTCGTCTTTCCCTACCCATAACTGAATGGTTTTAACCGGTTTACGCTGATCGTTTTCAACCCAAACCGCCACATAAGGGCGTGCATACATTGAGGTATCTATCTTTGGAAGTTCGAGTTCGAAGTCGACCTTCGCGTTATCTGGTAGAGGCGCCGCGGAAAGAGAGAAAGGAGTAAAAGCCGCGATCAAAGCGGCTTTACAAAAGTGATTACGGCGGAAAAATCTTCCTGTGTTCAACATAAGTGTTCTCTAAAAAGCTGTTATGGAACAGCAACAAAATAAATTACGAGCGACAGTAACGTACCAAAGCTCATCCATTGCATTGACGTTCTGAGCGTCTTCTTCTTAGGCAGTAACAAGCACACGCCTGTAAGAACAAAAAACACCATCAAAAGCGCAGTGACGTCGATAAACCACTTCCAAATCCCACCACTGTTGCGTCCTTTATGTAGATCGTTCAGCAGCGCAACAATACCGTAGTGCGTCGTTTCGACGTCTGCTGCACCAGTAGTCATATCAATAAAGACCGTAGCGTTATAACCCGGGCCTTTAAAATCCATAGAAAGCTCTCCGAGTAACAACTCACCTTGCTCAACTTCGGTATACACATCTAGTGCGGAGGGAGTGCCGCGAAGCTCGGTTTCTTTAGTCAAGAAAGCTACCAGTTCTTCACGATTAGGTTGAAAGGTATCTGAATGTGAGAATAGAACTGAGTGCGGAACCGTCAGAGTATGTTGTTGAATGATAGGTTCACTGCGTTCAAACAATTCGGGGCGATTGAGGGTAATACCAGTTACTGCAAAAAACAGCGTAACTAAGAGAAGAGCCATCGAAATATAGATATGTAGGCGGCGAGCCCAAGTTTGAACACCTTTGCTTTTAAGCAACATAGAAACAATCATCACCAATAAATGTGGGGCATAATTTAGGTGATAATCATTCGTATTGGCATTTAATTTACATTGTTTACTTTAAACAAAAAAATACCCGAGACTGAGCTCGGGTATTTAATAAAAATGTTCGCTATGAGTCCTGCGTCGATTCTACTTTGCGTAGCTGAGATAGATACTTAACCCAACTTTTTGCCTGATTCGATGGCTTAATCTCATTCGCTCTTTTGGCATTAGCGAGCGCATCGTCAAACCGCTTAAGTTTGTAGTAAGCGCGAGTTTTGATAAGTGCAACATCCGCTTTACGACCTCTGACATTATCGAGCGCGGCAATGGCATCTTTATAATGGCCTTCTTGCACCAGCAGTTGAGAATAGTTCCAGTAATACTGCCTATCTAGCTGAGCTGCAATACGCCAGCTATCAATAGACTCTTCCCACTCTTTTGCCATTTGCCAATACGTTGCTTGCTGAGCTTTTAGCTTACTATTCGAGTTTACATCCTCTAGCTCGTTCATCACCAACGCAGCTCTCTCAGGAATACCTCGTTTCGCGTACAATTGTGCCAGCAGCTTTAAGTCATCTTGGCTAAGTTGTAACCCTTTCAGTTTTGCCAACGCCAAAGAGTCTAGGGCACGTTTGTTGTCATCAACCCGTAGGTATAGAGCAACAAGCTGACGCCACCATTCAATTCGCTCAGGTTCAATCACTATTAAGCGTTTGATGGTCGAGATTGCCGGCTTCCACTTTTTCAGTTCTAGCTCAGCAGAAAGCTTTATCGACAATGCGCCAAGCTTGTCTGGCTGACCAAATTTCTCATAACGAGCCATTGCTGAAAGCACTTTTTGCCACTGACTCAGTTGATAATGAGATTGGGAAATACGTAGCCATAGCTCATGCGCTTGTTGACCTTTAGGAATGTTTTGGCTCAAGGCATAGTAATGAGGTAACGCCTTAGAAAAACGTTGCTCGTTCAGCAGTATATCAGCCAACATTTTTCGGGTTTGCCATGCTTGCTCATCTTGTAGCAAACCACTATTGACTGCCAACTCAAGTTGCTTAATCGCCGCTTGAGTTTGCTCGTTCTGCCAGTAAAAAATACCCAACATTCGAGCGACATAAGCTTGGTCATATCCACGAGAAAGCTCCATAGCTTCAAGAGATGAAATCGCTTCTTTTAGTTTCTCCTCTTGAGCCAAGTTGTGTGCTCGTTGAACTCTCGCTGCGGTGTATTGGCTTAACTCACTGGCAATGGTTGAGAGTGCACTCAGGCTTAATACCGTACCGATTAAGAATTTTTTCATCATTTGGCTAACTTGAACTCCACTTTAGCGGTTTGTCCGAACTGCTCAATTGACACACCATCCTCAACTTTTGGCTGATACTTCCATTTTTTAAGCGCACGGATTGCTTCCCTTTCAAACATGCGCTCGGGCTCAGCCTCGATCACTTCAATATCTTTTGGTCGTCCAGTTGCATCGATCGTGAAACGCATAATGACATAACCTTCCACTCTACGTTTCAGCGCCTTACTTGGATAGCGAGGATCAACACGATACAACGGCAGTGCTTGCTGGTTGCCCATTGTTCCCTTCAAGTTTGGGGCACTGATCGCGATACCTTCAAGGGCAGTGTTTAAACCTAAAGCACTGACTGGCGTCATCTGACTCATTGGTTCCATTTGAGTGTCAGCTTGAGACAGATCCATTGGCTCCGGCGCTTGAGGTGGTTCTGGTTGCTCCGGCACTGAACGTTGACGACGCTGCACGTCTGCGTCATTCTCTACCATCACCATATCAAAACGAACGGCTTCTGAAGCTTCTGGTGCACGCTGGTTGCCTTTATCAACCATCCACGCCATAAAGCTAAACAAGCTCACAGAAATTAACAGTGATGCTGGTAGTGCAAGTAACAGCCTGCCCATTAAGGTTTCTCCGCCGCCAATGCAATGTTCTTCACACCCGCCGCCTTTGCAGCGTCCATCACTTTCACGACAGTGCCATTGTAAGCATGCTCGTCAGCTTGGATAACTAACGAGGCATCAGGCTGATCAAGTAACAAGTGCTCAATAGAGGCCTCAACACGCTCAATATCAACCACTCGTTTGTCGATGTACACATCATTCGCTGCCGTTACTGCGATAAAAATGCCCGCATCTTTTTGGCTTACTACATTAGAAGCCTGAGGGCGATTCACTTCTACACCGGATTCACGTACAAACGAACTGGTCACAATGAAGAAGATCAACATGATGAAGACGATATCAAGCATCGAGGTTAAATCGACTTGAGCTTCATCTTGTTGGTTAGGTCTGCGTCCGAGTCTCACTTTTGACTCCTTAAAGATTGTTCTAACTGGATAGCTTTTCGTTCACACACTTTGCTGAGGCGAGCATGAATAAACATGCCCGCAAGCGCTGCTACCATACCTGCCATGGTTGGCAGCGTAGCAAGTGAGATACCAGAAGCCATCAATTTCGGATTGCTGCTGCCTTGCGATGCCATTACGTCAAACACCGTAATCATGCCTGTCACCGTCCCTAACAACCCTAGCATTGGGCAAACCGCCACAAGTAGCTTAATAGTCGATAGGTTTTGGCGCAGTTCGATTTGCGCTTTTGCAATCCATCCTTCACGGATTTGATGCGCGTACCAAGAGTGGTGCTCTGATCTTGCTTGCCACTGCTCACAAAGCTGTTTTTTTACCCCAGGGAAAACCGTTGTGAGATAAATAACTCGCTCCATAACCAACAGCCAGCACACCGCCACGACGGCGGCCAGCCACCATAGGATTTGACCACCTTGCTGCATAAAGCTCATCAAGGTTGTGGCCCAATCCTCACTGATCAAACCCAATGTGCTGAGTAGGATCTGCTCCATTACGCTGCGTTCTCCGCTAAGGTGTTAGAATGGCTTTTGTTACTCGGCATATCACGCTCAGCTTGTTCTGCAACTAAACCGATGCCTTGTTTTTCTAAGATACTGCGAATATTTTCTGCTTGAGAGCTCAATACGTTGTGCGCTAATAGCAAAGGCATGGCTGAAACAAGGCCAAGTACGGTAGTCACAAGTGCCATTGAAATACCACCCGCCATTACTTTCGGATCACCATTACCAAATTGAGTGATGACTTGGAAGGTTTCGATCATACCCGTTACCGTGCCTAGTAGGCCAAGCATAGGAGCTAGAGCAGCAAGAAGCTTAAGCATCGACAACCCTTTTTCTAGGTGGGTTTGCTCATCAACAACAGCTTCCAAAAGACGTAGTTCTAACGCTTCTACGCTGCGATGCTTGTCTTTCTGGTATACCGCAAGCACGCGACCCAAAGGGTTGTTTCCTGGCTGCGCTGGGGTTTTCAGTTGCTTCATGATTTTCTGGCGCGAAATCATCAGTGATGCACCACGTACGAGCGCAATCAATAGGCCGATAGCCAATAAACCAAGGATTATTTTACCGACAACGCCACCCGCATTTAGGCGATCAGCCAAAGTCGGTGAGTTTGCAAGCTGTTCAAGAAGAATGCCACGTGATGGATCAATGACAAGTGCATCAATGTCACCAGAGGAAATAGTATTCGCTGTTGGACCGTTCTCAGGCTGACGAAGATAGTTTACCGCGTCTCCGCGTTGACCATTCCACTTAACGTAGCCAGTCTCATCCAGCAGCGCCATAGAACCAAGACGAACACCATTAACCGTTTGTTCACGACCTTCGCCATTTAGCAGTGTGAAAGAGACGTTTGCCATTTCACCGCTTGCTTTGATTTGTTCTTCCATGCTGTGCCACATCGCCTGAAGTTGGGTCAACGTTGGCAGTGATTTAGCCGCAACAATAGCATCGATATCTTTCTGATATGAGTTTGCATCTACACCCGTTACTGAGCTCTTGAGCTCTGACTCTAGCTCTTTTGCGTTCTGGCGAACGACGCCAAATAGCTCACCTAAGCTCCCGGTTTCTAGACGTAGCTTTTCTTCTAGCTGCGCCAGTTCCGCTTCGTTTTCACCGAAAGTAACACTTAATGAATCCGCTTCTGCTTGAAGAGCAGCTCGCTCTGCGGCCAATTTATTCTTTATAGCCTGTAGCTCTTGCTCTGTTTTCTTAAAACCTGATTCACGCGTGACATTGTGCGATTGCTGTTGACGATTTTCTTGCTGCGCCTTTTGTAACAACGCATCACTAGCAACAGTTGTATGAGGCATTAATGCGGCTGTCGAGATTAGTGCAACCGATAACCATTTTTTCATCATTTATTTGCCCTCCGCAGCGGTTAACGACACTGGCAGAGTTAACATACTCGGCGCGATCTGTTTATTCGCCATAGCGAACGCTTTATCTAGCTCTGATTTTTGCTCAGAACCCACTTGTTGCCATGCTTGTTGTTGCTGTGACCAGCTCCAGAATGTCTCACCAGATAAGCTACGTGCTACCAAAGACAAACGCCCTAAATAGAGAATGTCCGCCTCCACAGCTTCATTGTCACCCAGGTTAATCTTGCCTTGGTAAACGCCAAGCTTGGTGCCGTAATCCATTTCAATTTGGTACGCTTCTAAAATACGACGAAACTTCTCTGCATCCGCAACGTCTGCACGCGTCATCATGGAATCCAGCTTTGCAATTCGTTCCTCACGTTGCGCTTTGCGTATAGGTTTGTCGTTAGCAACGAGCGCTTTTAAGCCTTCAAGCATGTGATACATCAAAGGCACGACACCTTGACGAGTTTGAGCAATCTGCTCAATTTGCTCGTTCAAGCTATCAACTTCTTGATTTTGGCTCTCAACAAGGCTTGCAAGATGATCGCGATAAATCTTCAAGTTACCGACTTCCTCTTGCAGCTGCTCAATTTCAGCTTCTAGAGTAAGTGATTTTTCTGCGCTTGCATCAATACGTTTTTGGCTTACCGCCGACGACTGGTTTGTTTTACTCTGCACAGCTTGTGCATCGTTTAAGTTCGCCGCGTGAGCGGGAATCAAAACCGATGATATCAACAGAGCGATACTTGATTTCATTAGATTCATACGAGTTATATTTCTGTGTTCCAAAAACGACCAAAGGGGAAGACTACCCTTCCCCTTTAATAATCAAATTGTTATCAGTACTTGAACTGGATTGTTGCCATGTAGTTGCGGCTTTCTCCAACCACAACCCCACTCGCACCTTTTTGCTCGCCATTCGTGCTACCACCACCTGCGAAGTAGTCGGTATCGAATAAATTCTCGACATTGAATCGAGCGATGATATCCAAGTTTTCATCGTACTTATGTTTGTATGACACGCCCATATCAACGCGAGCGTAGCCATCTTTCTTGAAGGTGTTTTTTGCATCACCGTAGCGATCACCTTCATAAATCAAACCAAGGTTTAAGTTAGTGTTGTCTTGAACCTTGTAGCTAGACCATAGGCTTGCCGAGAACTCTGGCACGTCTACAGGGCGGTTGCCCTCATATCTTTCTGCCTTCTTAAGCTCTGCATCCAAATACATTGCAGAAGCGGTTAGCGACAACTCTGGGGTCACAAAACCTTGAGCCATTAACTCAGCGCCTTTGTGAACTTGCTCACCACCTTGCGTTTTCTTGTGTAGGAGATTGCCGCCCGCGTCTTTGCCGCTTTCAACATCCAGCGAGATGTTCTCTAACGTGATATCAAACACAGCACCAGATACAAATAAACGCTGATCAAACAGTTCCCACTTCGTACCGATTTCATAAGAGATACCACGCTCAGCGTCGAGTTTCTCACCTTCATTGATGTAGGTACGACTACCGTTGCTGACTTCACCTTGAGGCATGAAGCTTTCAGAATACTGAACGTAAACCGAGCCATTCGTCGATGGGTGGAAAATGACACCAAATTTTGGAGAAACCTGGTTTTCGGTCAGTTCATCATCACGCTTTTCGTCATAACGAACACCTGCAAGCACTTGCCAGTAATCATTAATCGTCATCATATTTTGCGCGTAGATACCCCAAGTATCGTACTCAGCAGTTGGTGATTTCTTCGAACTACGATAGCTAGGCTTAGGCACCGTTTCTCCTGGCGCAATACTCGCCTCATTATGAAATGCCATAAAGCGATCATAACTGTAATCTAAGTAGTTAGCGCCCACTAACAACGTGTTTTCCGTACCGAACAAAGTAAAGTCCGTCGTCACATCTATATATGCAGTATCAAATACCCAATTATCGGAGCGATCGTTGCCTCGATGCTTAATCGTATTTAACTCTTCATACTGATCAAACTTAGGGTAAGACTCTACATCAAAACGCTTAAAGTCTTGGCGGTTGTAACCTGCTTTTACGTTCACGTTATCCGTGACTTGCGCATTAATATCGACACCGTAGTTTTCTACTTCGTTATCAATTTCAGACCACTGCGCATCCCAAATGTACTTATCACCGCGAACCGCTTTGCCATCAACAATGTATGCGCCAGAGTCCACGCTACCATCGTCTTTCGTGCGATCGTAATGAGCCGATACCATAAAGTTGTCTGTGATATCGTACTCAACCACTAGGCCCGCAACCGTACGATCCGTTTCTGGCTCGGTGCCATCACCGTACCTGCGCCAAGAGCCGTAGCTTTCTTTGGCAAAAATTGCGCGCGCTCGCAGTGTCTCTGCATCATTTAGCGCGCCACTCACATCAAGCACAGTGCGTGAGTGATCATTCGAACCTAGATCTTGACTCAAACTTGCTTGTGTTTGAGTTGTTGGTTTTTTCGAAACCATGTTTACCAAGCCACCCGGCTCAGATTTACCGTATAGCAGACCTGATGGACCTTTAAGCACTTCAACACGCTCTAAAAGCTCAATTGGCTGACGGTAGTGTGACCAGTGTTGACGACCATCACGAAGAAAACCGTCTGAACTGCTAAGTTCAAAACCACGTAGAGAGAAACGTTCGCGGTTACGGCTTGTACCACCCGCGCTAACACTTGCATCGTTACGTAGCACTTCACCAAGTGTACTTGCACGCTGCTCATCAATTACCGTTTCATCGATAACCGCTACTTGTCCCGGCGTTTCCAGCTGCGTCATTTCCATGCGCATTGCTGTACTGTTTGTATCTGCCTTGTAGCCGAACTCTCGACCTTCTACAACTACATGTTCGTCTGTTTGAACTTCCGCCACTGCAGGTGTTGCTAACACTGCACCGATCACTAACGCCAAATGGCTCTTAGTAAACATATCCTTTCACTCCGATTATTATTTTTCGGGTCACATACTTGTTGAATGCGATTCCCTCTTAATTATTTCGCGGGTGAATATAAGTGATAAGTATTACCATTTGCATTAAATTTACATTCTTTGCATTTGCAAACTTTTGTAAAGTACTCTCTGATGATGCGCTATGATAATGTGATATTAATCACAAAAATTACGACTTAATCATACTTATTGCTTGAACACTAAAGTAACCCTCAGACCACCTTGCTCACGGTTTTTCGCCGTAACTGCTCCACCCATAATACGCATGGATTCTTTGACAATCGCAAGACCTAAACCGTAGCCACCAAGCTTTTTATCTCTAGAAGCATCTAAGCGTGTAAACGGATCAAAAATATCGACCAGCTTGTTCTCTGGAATACCAGGCCCATCATCAGATACTGACATTATGGTGAACTGCTGCCCTTCTTTGACATAATTTTCCAGAGAAACTTCTATCTGAGATGCTTGTCCTGAATATTTAATGGCATTACCAATAAGATTGTTCAAACAACGAATGACCAGCGTTTCTTCACAAATGGCTTTAGCACATACAGCTTCTGAGCGGAAAGACAACGTCTGTTCTGACTTCAAATCTATTTTGCAACGTTCTACTTGCGGGGAGAGCAAAACTTCTAAATCACAGCGTTTCGTGGCTTTGTCGAAGCGCGCATTTTCCAAGCGACTGAACTCCAATATATCGCTGATCAAATGGTTTAGCTCTTTTGCTTCATCTTCTAGCCTTGTCACTAGGCTTTGCTCACTTTCTCCAACACGCTTTCGCAAAAGATGCAGAACCAAGTTCTGCCTCGCTAACGGCGTTCTCAATTCGTGAGAGACATCTCTTATAAGCAGTCGCTGCTTTTCAGCGAGAGAATGAATCTGTTGCGTCATGTGATCGAAATCTTGCGCTAACTCGTTAAACTCACGCGTGCTCGACTTCAGCTCTTTCACGACACTGACATTAAAATCGCCATTAGATAGCTTTTTGCTTGCTTCTCTCAATCGATCCAATGGTTGCTGTAAGTTACGTGCCATTAGCAGCGAAAAGAGCGCCAAAATAACCACTGCAATCACGACTTTGAGAATAGAGAAATACAGAATGAAGTCATTTGCAGGGTGCAGTCGATGTGGCAATTGAATCACTAAAGTATTGCCATGAACTAAAGGAATATTGATGATGGGGCGATTCACTTTCCCCTCAAGTTGATCATCAATGCTTCTCTTAAATTGGAGTTTGAACTCGAAGTGCGGATGCATCAGACGGTGCGTAACTGGTTGCTGATGTTCATTCAACACAAATAAATAAAAGTTTTGCGCATTTGCCCAGTCAGCAAGTTCGTCCATGTCTCCGTGCTCAATCAATACATTGGCTTGATGTGCAAGGTCTAGCATTTCTTCTCGCACACTATCGGGCACTTTCAACATGGCTTTCACCAGAGCTTGTTCCGCTAAGGATTGCACGACCAAAATACTAATGACAATTGCGGTCATGCAACTAAATAACTTGAACGCTAAGCTATCTTTACGTTTTGCAATAAAAGGTGGACACCGGAGCTTCATTAACGGTTTACAGCCTCTAAATAACTGTAACCTTTGCCACGGAAGGTTTTGATATGTTGCTTGGAAAGCCCCGCTTCAACTAACTTGCGACGTATGTTGCTGATGTGCATATCAAGGTTGCGATCAAAAGGACTCAGCTCTTTCTTTAACACTTCAGTTTGAAGCTCTGCTTTTGAAATCACGACTCCTTGGTTTTTTACCAAGTAGCTCAATAGTTCAGCTTCCGTACTTGTGAGGGGTAAGCTATTAAGCTGGTCGCTGATCGTTTGAACGGTACTACACATCGTCTGACGTTGACGTTCCAAGCCAACACGACGAAGAATCGCTTTGATGCGCATTAGAAGCTCAGCGACATTAAAGGGCTTTCCGATATACTGATCGGCCCCCGCTTGGTAACCATCAAGCATCGAGTTTTCATCGTTGAGAGCGGTAAGCATTAGAATAGGTGTCGCGAAGCGCTGACAGATCCTACGAGCAACTTGCATGCCGTTAAGGTTTGGTAACATGACATCAAGCAATACAAGATCTACAGGCGTTTTTTCCATATATTGCAGCGCACTTTCACCGCAATGCACAGAAGAGACGATGTAGCCCTCCTCTTGCAAAACCGCTTCTAACAGCTCACACAAAGGAACGTCATCATCGACTATCAAAACTCGTGACATTACCACTCACCATTCAAATAAAAATGGTTCGCATTTTATTACTCATTTACCAATTAAACAACTACACACTCTAAGGCTTTAAGTCAACAGGACTCAGTCCAAGAAGCAGCAACGTACTATTAGAGTTTAATGTTCACTTGCACTAAAGGTTCCTAACAATATGCACCTAGATATATCTTCATAGAAAAAACGAGTACAATCTGGCAACCACAAAGCAAAAGATAAAGCGAATGGAAACGTTATTAATTGGTCACCGTGGCGTGGCAGGTTCATACCCTGAGAATACAAAAATAAGCATTCAGGCAGCCATTGACCTGGGGTTGAGGTGGGTGGAAGTGGATATACAGCCTACCAAAGATAATGTTTTAGTGGTTTGCCATGATCATACCGTCAATCGATGCAGCAATGGACAAGGGCGTGTTGATGAGCTCACCCTGGAAGACTTAAAAGCATTAGATTTCGGTAGTTGGTTTAGCACAGACTTTTCAGGCGAGAAGATCGTGACACTAGATGAACTGCTCACTTTAGCTACTGAGAATAAGCTTAACTTGAATATCGAAGTTAAAGTAGACAACCATCCAGCGGAAGAAGTGGCGCAGACTCTAGCCAATGCGTTAGCAAAAAGTCCAATGCCGCAAGAGAATGTACTCCTATCGAGCTTTAGTCATGACGTCATTAGAGCGATGCACAAATACTGCAGTGGCTACCGATTGGGTGTGTTAAGTGAATTCTTTACGAGAAAAGATAAACGCCTTTTGGAAGAAGTTAGTGCCTATAGCTGCAACCTAAACATTAACTGGGTTCGTACTCGCCAGATAAACAAACTCCAACAAGCCGGTTACAAAGTGATGTGCTATACGGTGAACAATCCAAATAAACTGAAATACCTGCCTCAGTTAGACGGTATTTTTAGTGATCATCCACAGCGCTTTATGCCATAGCCTATAAGAGCCAGAACATTAAAGGGGACCTTTTGTTACCACTCAATCTGAATTGGTGTCCCCATCTCGACAAGCTGGATAAATTCGTCCATCTCCTCGTTGGTAATCGCAATACACCCATTAGTCCAATCAAAACTTTGGATGTAAATCGGCAACTGACTCTCACCGTTTTTTAAGCCATGAATTTTGATGTTCCCTCCAGGGGACACACCTCGGCGCTTCGCTTCCAACGTATCAATCGCATCAGGGTAACTGATATGCACAGAACGATAAAAAGCAGAGTCCTCTATAACATAATCTAGAGTGTATTCGCCCTCTGGTGTGCGATTGTCTCCCTCTTCTTGTTTATGTCCTTGAGGGTTCGCTCCTAAAGCAATTCGGTATTCTTTTAGCACTGCTCCTTGTTCCATCAAATACATTCGACGCTTAGACTTGTCGACTTTAACGAGGTCAACAGCTGCGTGAGTGCCAGAAGCAAACACACAACACAAGAACATAGAGAACCATTTTACTGACATTGTCGTAACGCCTAAGCTAATAAAGTGAACAAGAAAAGAGCGATAATGCTAGTCAGTTAATGCTCGTAAAGCAAACAGTATCTAATGCGGAACCATAAGATAGACTCGCTGAAAGGCGTACTTCTTATCGTTATTTGATACAACAAAAGTCAAAGAGAAGATTTCTCTATTCATTGCGGCTAAGTTGCATTACTTTATAAGCATATTTATTTATAAAGTCCGCACTTTTTGAGAGGGAACCATGATTAACATTGCTTTTTTTAGTGCAAAATCCTACGACGAAGCCTCTTTTAATAAAATTAAAAATAACCGCGATTTTGAATTCCACTATCACGACTTCCGACTAACCGAAAAAACAGCCAAGATGGCGCACGGCAGTGATGTTGTATGTGCGTTCGTTAATGATGATCTTTCAGCTCCCGTTCTTAAACAGCTTTCTCTAGGCGGGACCAAGCTTATTGCTATGCGCTGCGCGGGATTTGATAAAGTTGATCAACAAGCAGCCAAAGAACTAGGCTTACAAGTGGTTCGAGTTCCTGCTTACTCACCAGAAGCAGTGGCAGAGCACACGGTTGGTTTAATGATGTGTCTAAACCGCCGTCTTCACAAGGCCTACCAACGGACACGTGACGCCAACTTCTCGCTAGAAGGTCTTGTTGGCTTTAACTTTTTCGGAAAAACCGTTGGTGTTATTGGTACGGGTAAGATTGGTATCGCGACGATGCGTATCTTCAAAGGGCTTGGCATGGAACTGCTTTGCTACGACCCCTACGAAAACCCATTAGCACTAGAAATGGGAGCCCGTTACTGTTCGCTTGAAGAAATCTACGCTAATGCGGATGTTATCTCTCTCCATTGTCCAATGAGTGAAGAAAACTATCACTTATTGAACGAAAAAGCCTTCGCGCAAATGAAAGATGGTGTAATGATCATTAACACCAGTCGAGGCGAGTTGCTAGATTCACTAGCGGCGATAGAAGCGTTGAAACAAGGTAAGATTGGTGCGCTTGGCCTAGACGTGTATGACAATGAAAAAGACTTATTCTTCCAAGATAAATCTAACGATGTCATTGTAGATGATGTTTTCCGCCGTTTATCGGCTTGTCATAACGTGCTGTTTACTGGCCACCAAGCATTCTTGACTCACGAAGCACTTAATAATATTGCCTCTGTGACGCTTGATAACGTCGAAGCCTTTTTCTCTGGTAACGTATCGGGCAATGAACTGATTAACTAAAGCCAGACAATCGAGAAGTATAGTAGAGCGTGTGATCTCAGCTATGCTATACTTCTCGACTATTTAAAATTTGAGCCAAATTACCATGAGCATAAAAACTGATATTCAAAAGCTGCACAACCGTTTAGATACATGCCAACGTAAACTTGATGCGGCACGTTCTCGTGGTGATCACGAAATGATTACAAAGTTCACGGATGAAGTAGAACAGCTTACCAAAAAGCTTAACCAGTTAAAGCACAAGCAAAACTATGAGCTGAACAAAGAACGTAAAAGCTTACTTGATATGCCTTTCTCTCGTGAAATCACCAAAGCAGAACAAGCGGACATCGGCAAACTGAAAAAACGCGTACGCGGCTTAGTAATCGTTCACCCATTAACAAAAGTTGGTAAAGAACTTCGCCTTGATGTGATGACAGGCTTTGCGCCAAAAGAGTTTTAAAACTCGCATTAACATTTATGGAGCCCAAGCATTTGCTTGGGCTTTTTATTTTGTACTGCTTCATTAGATTTCATCGAAATATCAATCCATAAGCTATTAAAAAGGCCAGCGACAAAAGCCACTGACCTATTTCGACCAATATCGTCCGCATTACATCTCAACGTTACGACAGTTGCTGCAACTTGTGCTCCACAACGGGATCATTCGGAACCAACTGCTGAGCGACTTCCAAAAGCTGTACTGCATCTTGCGGGTTGTCATACTCATGCTTAAGTGCAATATCAACAAGTGGCTGAATATCGATTTGTGCTTTATGCTCCTTCACATGTTCTTTCTTTTCTTCAATTAGTACATTATGAGCGGTACTCAGTAAGTTTAAACGATGCTGTGAGCTCGCATTCGCCTTGTTAAGGCACTGATAGTAATCTTCTTTTAAGCGCAGCGTTTTGGTCTGATGACGAAACTGCGCTATATCTATCTTCTGATAACGTATAAAGTCTACGGCCACTTGCTTATAAAAACCGAATTTATTCAAATACGTCGCGTGGGTACCATGCCCCATCCCGAAGACTCTTAAGTGAGTGAGCTCTGGGTAGCGTTTGGCGTGAAGGCGGTCGATTTCATTAGTTGGATCATAAATGATATAGCCTTTTGCATCGCCAAGGTCAAGGTCGTGATACTTTCCTTCCCAATCAAATTGTTGGGCTAGTTCAGTACTTGGCCTATCATCCCATGGCACCAAAACTTTGTTTTTTGTGCTGACCGGGTGAAACATCAATACTTGATCCAACTTTAATAGATTGGAAAAGGCACCAATAGCAAAACCACCGCGGCTAAGTCCATAGCCTAAACGACATTCAAAGGGCTCAAGTAAAGTCGACAGTTGCTCTAGAAAGAAAATTAAATTACGGCTACGAAACCAGTTACTTTTCCCAAGGTGCTGAAATGAAATAATATTTACTTTTTGTTTCTGGGCTAAGCGATAGCCCCAAGGCGCAAAGTCTGAGTGTAAGTCCTGTACTTGTAGATTCGTACCAGCAGGGGAAAAGGTGAACAACAACGGTTTATTGCGGTCGACAAACTCATACTTAACAAATACATCATCAAGTAAGTCCTCCCCGGACATCGGTAGCCTGGTTTGCTGTTCTTCACGAGAAAGAGCCAGCCATTCATCCAACCAGTACAGTAACTTCATTAATCCTCCATCTAAATTGCGCCTAGCAATTGTGTTAAAAATCTAGTTTTTAGTGTGTGATCATCTCCCCCTGGTTACAGGGGACTCTGATATCAGTCCTCTTTTAAAACAAAGCGTGAATTTGCTTATTAAATTGGTCAATATCTAAGGTTTGATGGCGAACAAACTCCTGCGCCACCAGATTAAAAAATTCTAATTTATCTAATTGTGTGGATTGAGTGCCGTGTCCCATACCGACGACTTTTAAATGGGTAAGCTCTGGATAACGTTCAGCATGAAGACAATCAATGCGATTGGATGGGTCATAAATAATATAACCTTTGGCATTGCCCAAATCTCGATCATGGTAGCCGCTTTCCCAAGCAAACTGCTGAGCAAGCTCAGTACTCGGCCGATCATCCCAAGGCACCAACGCTTTATTTTTTGTGCTAACAGGATAAAACAACAAAAGATGTTCTAGTTTCAGCAAGTTAGCAAACGCGCTAATTGCAAAGCCACCTCGACTTTGCCCATAACCCAAACGACATTTGAAGGGGTGAAGCAACTCAGATAGCTGCTCCAGAAAGAAAATCAAATTCCGACTACGGAACCAATTACTTTGTCCTAAATGTTGAAAGGCAATAATGTTTACTTGTTGTTGTATTCCGAGCTCGTAGCCCCAAGGAGAAAAATCCGGAGTTAAATCTTGTACCTGCACATCAGTACCGGAAGGAGAAAATGTGAACAACAATGGCTTGTTAAGATCGACGAGTTCATACTTCACAAACACATCATCAAGTAAATCGTAGCCAGAGATAGGTAAAGCCATCTCTTGTTCTTGTTGAGTAAGAGCTTGCCATTCATCTAACCAGTAAAGTAGCTTCATTTTTTTCTCCAAGTGCATCCGCAGTATTTAGACTGGAACTCTATCAAAATGCGTTTAAGCATCCCACGTTGAGACTTAACAAAGCTCTATTTGAAGCCCAAATGAGACGTATGGAAATGTCTTCGATTGAAGGTATTACTGCGTAAACTAAACCCAAAGTAGGTACGCAAAAACTTGGAGAAAGAGCTAGAGAAAAACCAATTAGAAGTTTCGATAACAGCGGTTAAAAAACAGCAGATAAAAAAAACCGCAGATAAAAAAAACCGCTGTAAGAACAGCGGTTTTTTTTAAAAGTGGCGGAGAGATAGGGATTTGAACCCTAGATACGCTATTAACGTATGCCGGTTTTCAAGACCGGTGCTTTC
>NZ_JAWOUS010000019.1:0-117125 GCF_033339495.1 Vibrio sp. 2134-1 | reverse complement strand
GCCGCCAGCGTTCAATCTGAGCCATGATCAAACTCTTCAATTTAAGATTTTGTTCGGCTCAATGAATACTGAACATTACATAAAGTAATGTTTGAATTGACTGTGCTGAATCCGAAGATTCAATGGTCACTTCGTTTCATTGAAACCTAATTTGATACCGAAGTATCGAATTGGATTATCATCAACGAGTGCCCACACAGATTGATAGGTCTATATTGTTAAAGAGCTTGCTTTGCGAGAAGTTTTTCTCTCAAAGCGGAGGTGCATTCTAGCGATTTAGTTGTTAGTGTCAAACACTTTTTTAAACTAATTTTTTGTAGAAGCTTTTTACCTCTTCGACCCTGCTGAAGCCTTGTGACGTCTGCCGTGTCGATGGATGCGCATTATAGGGAGAAGATTTTCTTTGGCAATACTAAAAATGCATTTTTTCTAAAAAAACATGCCAAATGGATACTTTCCATCCAACCCCAAAATTACCCAGAAATAACACTCAGGATTTATACAATTTACCCACAAAAAGCTGTGGATAACTACTCATCGCTATCAAAGAAATAAGAAATACGCGAACGCGGATTTAGATACTCTTTTACTTTATCCGGTAATTTTGACGGATGAATCGCGTTAACTATCTTTATATCTTTTGACGCAAGATCAATGATTGGCGCTTGCGTCCTTGGTACTGATGGATCGTAAACCAAGACATTCGGGAATAATAAATGCGATGCATTCACTGAGATAACCAGGCCGACCATATTATTAGAAAGCTGAACTACGGTACCCGGAGGAAACACGCCCATAAACTTAATTAGGATGTTCAGGTTCTCTTCTTTATATAGGTGTTTACAGTTCTTATATAAATGAGAGAGTGCGGTATAAGGAATCTTTTGGTCTGAGACTATCGGGGTATGACACAAGTTATCAAACGCATTGGCTACAGCAATAATTTGAGCAAACTCGTTGATCTCATCTCCTTTCAGGCCTTTAGGATAACCAGACCCATCTCTTAGCTCATGGTGCTGCGCGATCACAATTCTCGCGACTTCGGGAAAAGCCTCGATTTGACTCGCAAGATCGACGCCATATTTAGTGTGCAACTTTAAGTAGTTGGTTTCTGGCTCTGTTAGAGGTAGTTGCTTTCTTAATATTGCAGTCGGGATTTTTATTTTCCCGATATCATGGAATAGTGCGGAGAAGGAAAGCTCTTTCAACTGTGCTGCTGAGCACCCTTTAGCACGGCCAATCATCATCGAGATAACAGCCACGTTCAATGAGTGGAAATAAATATCTTCAAACTCATTTTTTCCGTTCATCAGATGTAACGTAACATTATCATCGCACATTAACTTCTCGACGATATCTTCAATAAGAAGCTTTGCTTCATCAACTGCTGCTGTCGGACGGTTACGGATTTTAGTCATGACTGAACGCATACGTGCCAGAGAGCGCTCAAACTCTTTTTCACACTGAATCACGCGTCGACGGTATGCACTTAACTTTTCTATGCGGTTCTGTTTTTCTTGCCACATTTTTTGAGTTTCATGATCTAACGACGCTTCATTTGTTACTCTGTCAGCTTGTCTTTGATCAACAGGGAGTGGAACGGCATCGCTTTGCTCTGGATTAAAGTAAACGAACTTTACGCCGAGGTGGCGGATCATCTCGACTTGCTCTTGGTCTTTAATCTTAAAGCTATTGAGTAGAAAGGGGTGATCGTTCCACTTTAGCGGAAGACGGATATGTAATCCGGGTTGAATACGATCGACCGTTAGTTTAATGGCTGCCACTTATTCACTACTGATTTATATTTCTTAAGAGAGTTAGAATACTAGTAAATTTTGTGAATAAATTCATCAGTAACTATCAAAACATCAAACTGTTATTTCTAAGCGACTCACTTAATTAGATAGAAGTAAGCTACTTTAAGGAGCGATCTGCTTTGCGTATTTTAAGCTTGGCCTCGAACACTGGCTTGTCTATTACTTCTTGATCTTTGACTAGCCCCATTAACGTTTGTACCGCTACACGGGCCATGTCACTGATAGGAAAGTGCACTGCTGATACTGTAGGGTAAAGACTTTCACAAAGATCAACACTGTCAAAGCTAGTTAATGAGATTTGCTCTGGTACAGAAATACTGTGCTCGTGTAAGTACTGCATTGCGCCAACCGTCATTTCTTCACTGCACGAAAAGACAGCCGTCACATCAGGGTGTCGTTGTAAAATTGCAGCCATTGCATCATAACCACTTTGCCGACCATAATTCCCTTCTTCACACCAGCTTTCATCAATATCTATACCAGCATCCTTCATTGCATCAATATACCCAAGCTTTCTCAATACACTGTTATGACGTTGGGATGGACCGGCAATACAAGCAATCTTTCGATGACCACCAGCTAAAAGGTGCTCAACGGCAATACGGCTTGCATGATGATGGTTAAAGGTAACACAACGCTCTTCTATTCCTTCCACGTAGCGATCCAGGAGAACGAAAGGTGTTGGCTGTTTAGCTAGTTCACGTAAGTCATCATCTGACAAATAACGACTATGAAGTACATAGCCGTCACAACGTAAATCATTAAAACGCTGAATTGCCTCTTTTTCACCTTGTGCAGAATGATGGCCTTGAGCTGTAATCAAAAACTTCTTATGAATATCCAGCTCGGTCTGAACCTGCTCCATCATCTCGCCAAAGAAGCCCCCCGTATAGTAAGTCACCAATAACCCAACCATATTACTGGATGAGGTTGCGAGTGAACGAGCAATTGCACTAGGACGATAATTCAATTGCGCCATAGCTTGCTCTACTTTTTTTCGAGTTTCCTCGCGAAATTTCCCCTCTCCATTAATAATTCGAGAAACGGTAGAGCGATTTACACCGGCGAGTTCGGCTACATCTTTAATCCTTGCCATAATGCTATTGGGTCCAACTGCAATTATTATTAAATATTCGTTTGTGTAGAACGGCTGCCAGCAATTCGTAAGGTGCTATAGGGGGCGAAGCTGGCAGCCTTTAATCATACACCGACCATTTGATTGGTAGAAACAAGCTCAGAGTAATCCGTGACAGTTATACCATGATGAGCTAACTGTTCTTTTAAAATGGGAGAGGTAAGAACTTGTAACTCTAGCTCTCGCTGAAGCGCATAGCCACTCTTTAAGATAAGCGCCTGATCGGCCTCTGCCGGGTGGCACATCACCTCAACCAAGTCATAGTCAGCTTTTAAGCTCAATAGATGTGCCATTAAGCCATCCAAGCTCACTTTTTGATCATAAAACTCATCAGTAAAGATATACCTGATTGTCATCGATTCTTGACACAAGCCAGTGCCCCGCAGTGGCACTCGGTATTCATTCGCTACTTCTTTAATAACGGGCAAAATTTGAGGGTGAGTATGCGCGTGATGATGGCTATCTAAGTGGCTTAGCTCTAACCCAAGCGATAAAAAATGTTCCACCTGAGCTTTTGCTTCATCATAAACGACCTGAGTTTCGAAGTCCTGCTTACTCCAAAGTTCGTCATAGTTGATAAAGTGCGCTCGGCCGTTAGTCAAGTTACGATGCTTCGTTATAGGCACACCTGCTGTAAACCTAAGATGAACGCCAACTTTCAAGTCTGGATTATGGCGAGCTAGTTCTAAGGCATGTTGCTCAGCATCCATACCCACCATCATGGTGGTTGAATGAACCACACCTTGCCGATGAGCTTTAACGATGCCGTTATTTACACCTCTCGTTAAACCAAAATCATCAGCATTAAAAATGACTTTCATCGGCGCCCTTCCTTAGTCTTACAACGTCGTTAGTTTAAATTGAGGTAAATACGGAGCGTTCACCGCCAGAATATCATCCAGGATTGACTTGGCGCGGCCAATGTCAGGCACCAATGGGTTATTGGTTAATGCCATAAGCGCCTTGTCATAATTACCTTCGACAGCAGCTTCTATTGTTAGCTGCTCATACGCTTTAACTTGATAGAGTAATCCTTTGATATTGTTTGACAACTCGCCAACCGCAAGAGGTTTCGCCCCCCAGCTACCAATCACCGCACTACATTCAATCACAGCATCGTCAGGTAGGCCGTTGATCGCTCCATTATTTAAAACGTTAACAACATGAATACTATTACGATTGTTATAAATTGAATCAACTAGGTTCAGTGATGCATCAGAATAATAAGCACCACCCCGCTCCTCTAACTCTTTCGGCTTATGATCGAGGGTAGGATCTTGATAGAGCTTAAATAGCGCATTTTCTGTTTCCATTACCTGCTCAGCACGAGTGCCTTTTTCATCGGCACTTTGTTTCTCTTCAGCAAGCATGGCATCAGTTTGGTAGAAGTAGCGATGATAAGGACATGGTATCGCCCCCAGTGCTTTTAGAAATGCAGGATCCCACGGCTCTTCCCAGATATTCTTCATACTGAAGTTGGCACCATCACCGACTTTCTCTAATACCGTTTGAGTAATATCTTCCCCATTGAGCCATGCTTTGTGTACCCACACGAGATGGTTTAACCCAGCAAACTCAAGTTGTAGCTCTTTTGGCTCGCACTCCATCATTTCTGCAATCATCATTTCCATTGAAACGGGCACATTGCATAAACCAATACTCTTTACTTTGGTGTACTTACTGACCGCTTCGGAAACTAAACCCGCTGGGTTGGTGAAATTGAGCATCCATGCGTTTGGAGCCAACTCTTCAATGTCTTTACAGATATCAAGAATGACCGGAATGGTTCGCAGTGCTTTAGCAAAACCACCAGGGCCCGTTGTTTCTTGGCCGATGACGTCGTACTTGATTGGGATTCGCTCATCGTTAGCGCGTGCAGCAAGGCCACCAACACGAAACTGCGTCATCACAAAATCCGCATCTTTTATCGCAGCACGGCGATCGAAACTGGCTTTTATCTCAATTTTTGCTCCGGCTTTATCGACCATTCGCTGAGCCAATCCTTTGATGATCTCAAGCTTCTCAGCTCCTGACTCAATGTCCACAAAATGAATCTTCCTAACGGGTAAATATTCTAAGCGCTTAATAACCCCTTCAACCAATTCCGGGGTATAGCTACTACCACCGCCAATAATGGCAAGTTTGATCGCCTCTCTAGACATTTTCATCCCCCTTTATTTGTTCGAGATTTTTTTGTTCAGTGCGACGATTTCTACAGCCATCTCTTGAGCCAAAATCGTAGTCATTAGGTGATCTTGAGCATGCACCATCACTAACGTCATCGGGACTTTCCCTTCTCCCTGATCTTCTTCAATAAGCTGAGTCTGTATTAAGTGGGCTTTATTAATGCACTCTCTTGCTTGAGAGAGCTTCTCATCAGCCGCTTCAAAATCTTGTTCTCGAGATAAACGCAATGCCTCGTAGCTTAAACTTCTGGCTTCACCAGCATTGCAAATGATCTCCATTACAACCAATTCTTGTTCCATCATTTTCTCTCCGAAAATCGGGCCGCGGTAATTGCGGCCCATTAAGCACAGTTAAGCAGTAACGCCTTCGCCTGACGGCTGCGTGTCACCTTTAGTTTCCTTCGTCGTTGGTAGTTCTTGCTCCAACATTTGCTTCTCAAACATTTTGAAGAATGGGAAGTAGATGATTAGATCAAGAATTAATAAACCAATGACGAGCAATACTGGCGCAAAGGTCCAACCGCTACCCCACGAAGCACCTATCAGTGCCGGTGTTGTCCAAGGTGTTGTAGCGACACCCATACCCACAAAGCCGACATGCACAGCAAAATACGCAATCGTAGCGTTGATGACTGGAGCGAAGACGAACGGGATAAACAAGGTCGGGTTCATCACAACTGGGCTACCGAAGATCACTGGTTCGTTGATTTGGAAAAAGCCAGGCACCGCACTCATTCGACCAATGCTCTTAAGGTGAACAGAACGGCTAAACGACATCAGCATAACAAGAGCAAGTGTTGCACCAGAGCCGCCAATAAAGATGTAAAAATCCCAGAACGGTTGAGTAAATACGTTTGGAATCGGTTCACCTGCAACAAAGGCTTCAATGTTGGCACCAATGTTGGTCAAAAAGATTGGAGAAAGCAGTCCAACAACAATTGCAGCACCATGAATACCCGCAAACCAAAGCAGCTGGCAAAGCAATAAAGCGCCAATAATGGCAGGCAATGAGTTAGACGCACTAATTAGCGGTTTAAAGATAGCCATAACAGCATCTGGAATCAGCATGTCGTACTGGGTTTGTACGAAAAGGCTAAGTGGATATAAGGTAATGAATATCGCTAAGACTGGTAGCAATACTTCAAATGATCGCGCAATCGCCGGTGGCACCTGCTCTGGCATGCGAATCGTAATATTGTGCTTTTTCATAAAACGGTAGAGCTCCACCGAGAAAAATGCACACATCACTGCGGTGAAGATCCCGGTTCCGCCCATGTGAGACATAGACAACGCGCCATCTTTAGCTGGGGCCGCAATGAGTAAAAAAGACATTAGTGACAATACAGCACTCGTGATCCCATCCATCTTGTAAGCCTTCGCTAAACTATAAGCAACGCCCAGCGAAACAAAAATAGTCATGATCCCCATCGACATGTTGTAGGGCATCATTATGGTATCAAAATGTGTAGTGGCGAAATCGAGCCAAATTCGACCAAAAGTAAAGGTTGTATCTTCGGCAAATGGGGGGAATGCAAAAATCAAAATGAAACTACCGACAATAATAAACGGCATTGCGACAATAAAACCGTCTCTCATTGCGCGAACATGGGGCTGATTCCCCACTTTAGCTGCTATAGGGGCTATATGCTTTTCGACTGCGCCTATAATTGCGTCATAAAGCTTCATAGAATCCATCCTTATTTTAGGCAAAAGAATCCCGCATCAAATATTTATATTTGATGTACAGTTATCTTTTTAATTTAAAACTATAGTTTAGTTAATTAATTCTAATGCTTGCTCTAGTACTTCTTCTCCCTTCATCATTCCATAATGCTGAGGAGAAATAGCATCAATGTTTTTACCATGCTCTTGCGCCGTTTTTCTTAGCTCTTCTAGCTGAAAGCGTACTTGAGGCCCGAGAAGACAAACATCGTACTCTTTAATTGCATCTTCAAACGCATTCACTGACATTGCATCAATCTTGCACTCAATTCCTTTATTTTCAGCAGCTTGCTCCATTTTCTTAACAAGCATACTGGTGGACATCCCTGCGCTACAGCATAAAAGGATCTTTTTCATAGCCTTACTCCCGTTGTGTAAATTTCAACCTGCAAAAACTGTAGCAAAAATAACCAAGACAAAAAAGCGCAACCGGTTGCATTATTCGTGAACACAATCCCAATTTAGAAAATACCACCTATTTTTTTGTAATTATTTAGGTCTAGGATAAAAGTCACAAAATAATTTAAGACATCACATTAAGTTTCAAATTATCAATATTTTACTACTGACAACGTCGTTATTAATTTCTTAAAAGGAATAGAGAATGAAATTTAATAAATTGGCTATTGCAACGCTTGTAAGTGCCGCACTATCACAACACTCATTTGCTCAAACCGACTCTAAAGGCACCATTTATCTAACGTTTGATGATGGACCAATCAATGCATCTATTGACGTTATTCAAGTACTTAACCAGGAAGATATCAAAGCGACGTTTTACTTTAATGCTTGGCACTTAGACGGAATTGGTGATGAGAATGAAGACCGTTCGCTAGAAGCCTTAAAGCTCGCATTAGACACTGGTCATATTGTTGCGAACCACAGTTACGATCACATGGTGCACAACTGCGTGGATGAATTTGGACCGAACAGTGCTGCGGAGTGTAATGCGACCGGGGACCACCAGCTAAACTCGTATCAAGACCCTGTTTACGACGCCTCAATGTTTACGGAAAACTTATCTGTGTTAGCAAAGTATTTGCCGAACATTACAAGCTACCCGAACTACAAGGCAACAGAGTTTGCTAGACTGCCCTACACCAACGGTTGGCGCGTGACGAAAGACTTCAAAGCAGATGGGTTATGCGCCACGTCTGATGACCTGAAACCTTGGGAACCAGGATATGTATGCGATACATCCAACCCATCCAACAGTGTAAAAGCAGCTATCGAGGTTCAAAATATCCTAGCGAATAACGGCTATCAAACTCACGGTTGGGATGTGGACTGGGCACCTGAAAATTGGGGCATTGAAATGCCAGCAAACAGCCTTACAGAAGCAGAAGCATTTCTTGGATATGTGGATTCCGCGTTAAACACTTGTGCACCAACAACGATTAACCCGATCAACTCCAAAGCTCAAGAGTTCCCATGTGGTACACCTTTACACGCCGATAAAGTTATCGTATTAACTCACGAGTTCCTATTTGAAGATGGTAAGCGTGGCATGGGTGCAACGCAAAACCTACCTAAGCTCGCTAAGTTTATACAGTTAGCAAAACAAGCGGGTTATGACTTCGACACAATGGATAACTACACACCGAACTGGCAAGTTGGTCATAACTACGACGCTGGCGATTACGTCTTACACCTAGGTACTGTATACCAGGCTGTAACAAACCATACTGCACAACAAGATTGGGTACCGTCTCCAACCTCTAGCCTCTGGACAAATGCGGACCCAGCCACTAACTGGACTCAGAATGTTTCCTATAAACAAGGTGATGTGGTGACTTATCAAGGTTTGCGTTATCTAGTTGATGTACCGCACGTGTCCCAAGCAGACTGGACTCCGAACACTCAAAATACCTTGTTCACAGCTCTATAGGCTGTTCCTACTATCACCATGTAGTAGTTTGCGCGAGGCATACCCCTCGCGCTTTTTTTGTTTTGAAGATCCAGATACAACAAAGCCCCGACTTCCATCGAGGCTCTGTCTTAAAATATGGTACCTGCGAGTGACTTGACTGGCAGGCACTCCTGACGCCACCGCGAAGGCAACGCTAACTTTCTTTTGATATTTACGAACACCTAAAACGACGAAAGGCCGCTATAAAAGCGACCTTTCTAATATGGTACCGGTGGGCGGACTTGAACCGCCACGCCCGAAGGCAACGGATTTTGAATCCGTCGTGTATACCAATTTCACCACACCGGCATCTTTGGGCTATTGCCCTTTGATGGTTGGCATTATACGTAAGCTTTTGACCTGCGCAAGCAGAAATACCTTAAATAACTATCGTTTGCTGATAATTTCGCCACAAAGTGTGACAAAGCTGTACTCATAAGAAACGTACGCTCCATTTTCTACTACTCTTCCAGATGAAAATGAGTATACGAAACTCTTTTTAAGTTCTATTCATTGTAATATCAGAAACATAACCATTCCCAATGCTCGACAACGCATTATGGAGCATCTCTGCGGCATCTTCTGCTTGCATGAAGTGACTCGTGTCCATCGTATTGCCGCTTGTTTTCCAGAATTCCGTATCCATTCCACCAGGATAAACCGCGATGATTTTCATAGGTTTTCCTTTTAGCTCCAAACGAACCGACTCAATTAATCCTTTGACGGCCCATTTCACTGCACAATACGTAGACTCTTGCGCTTTAGGTTGTTGCGCGGCTGTGGACATGATCATGACCACTTTTATTGGATGATCTTTGTAACGCTTTACTAACTCTCTTAACACATGAATCGCAGAATTCAGGTTGTTATCAATCAACTTTTGAATCTCTTCCGGCTCCTGCTCTTCCAGTAAGCCAAAATAACCACTTCCCGCACTATGAATGACCATTTCAGGGGACTGTTTCACCCCATCAAAGAGCTGTTTCACATTTTGGTGCGATGAGAGGTTGCAAGCTTGATAACCAACGTTATGAGAGAGTTGTTTTGCTAGTGCGAATAGTTTTTCTGTATTTCTTCCTATTACATACGTCTCTTTGCCTTCCGCATCATAACGCTTTGCTAGTTCCGCCCCTAAGCCGCTACTTGCACCTGTAATTACAATCATGCGCTACCTCTTTTCAATCACATACTTTTAATTCATCTATCAATTAAGGTAACAGAATCGTTGTAATTCACACCTCAAGAGCACCATTCTTTGAAGCAAGCAGCTTTCTTACTTTCGTGATGCATGAAATATCAAGCAGAACGACGGGCATTTAACCTATGCTTAAGCAAGAATAACTTTCTGAATTTTCTATCGACTTTCTAGTGAGAACTGAATAGGAGCAAAGAATGACTGGGTCAAAATGGCAGTGGTTACTGAAACAGGTGACACGAAAACTGTGGGTCCGGACGTCACTCTACGCATTACTAGCTGTTGCTACCGCCTTAATGTCGATTGTTTTAAACCAGTTCATTACTCTGCCCCCTGCCATCAACGTCAGCAAGGATTTGTTGAACAACATATTAAATATCCTCGCAACCTCCATGCTTGCAGTGACCACATTCTCTCTCAATATTATGGTCTCAGCGTACAGTGCCGCTAGTGCAGGGGTAACGCCGCGAGCGACAAAACTGTTGATGGAAGACAGCACAACACAAAATGCCTTAGCAACCTTTCTTGGCTCTTTTCTATTTAGTTTGGTAGGAATTATCGCGCTAGGTATTGGGGCCTATCATCAACAAGCACAAATTTATCTATTCATCGTGACTATCGCCGTAATCGTGATGATCATACTCACTCTGCTACGTTGGATTCAGCACCTTTCCGTACTAGGAAGGGTCAGTGAAACCACTTCATACGTAGAGCAAGCCTTGTTAGATGCGATAAGAAAACGGGGCAAAGAGCGCTGGCTAGGTGCTCACCCATGGAGCCACCCAGAGCATAAGCCCAGAGGAAGTAAACCTATTTTGAGCCAAGAAATTGGCTACTTACAGCATGTTGATATGCATCACCTCGATAGTATTGCTGAAGCAAACCAATGCACCATCTACCTTGAGCGACAACCGGGAAGTTTTGTGTACGTAGGTCAACCATTGGCTTTGGTTTGTGGTGAGTTGCCAGACGAAAGCGAAGTAACGTCAGCCTTCACGATTCGAACGGAGCGTTCATATGATCAGGACCCTCGCTTTGGTTTAGTCGTTATGGCGGAAATTGCCTCACGAGCACTATCTCCGGCTGTAAATGATAATGGCACCGCAATTGACGTTCTTGGGCGTTCTGTACGAGCACTTTCATTATGGGGAGACCTACTCAGTGAGCCGCCTACCAAAACTCGATATCCTAGACTATTTGTGCCCGCATTGAGCTGCCAGGATTTGTTTGATGATGTCTTTTTGCCGATAGCACATGATGGTGCAGCGCAACTCCAAATACAGATTCGCCTACAAAAGGCCTTGCTAGCTCTCTCTAGTATGCACCCTAAGTTATTTTTGTCACCAGCAATCAAGCTGTCAGAAAAAGCTTTAGAGCTTTCGTTAAGCCAACATTATACCGAAGATGAGAAACACCAACTCTCTCAGCTATCTAATCTGGTCACAGACCAAAGAGCCAATGGTTAAGAGAATCGAATTCAGTTGAAACATATTGCTGCACGGCCTCGTGTATCATGACATGTGCTGATAACGTAGGGCAGAAAAGTCACTTCGTTTATACACAATTAAAGACTCTGTGCGTTAGGTCTCTTTTCTCTTGGTGAGGGAATCTATATTCTGACGCACAATTTTTAAGGTAAGTGATGGAATAATGACAACGTCTACAACTCTTCCACCTGCTGGTCTCTTTCGTCGACTTGCAGCGTTGATTTACGACACATTGATTATTATCGCAATTGAAATGATGGCCGCTGGTATTGTTATGGCCGTTGTGTTTGCACTAAATGCAGCAGGATTGTTGAGCTATGGCGAGTACGCTGATGCCGCAGATATGCTCGGAAAGCACCCTGTATTGAGCCCTCTATTTACACTTTATCTTGCGGGTGTGTGGATATATTTCTTTGTGTTCTTCTGGACGCGAGCAGGACAAACTCTTGGGATGCGCGCTTGGAAGCTTCGAGTTCGCAATGCCAAAGACGGAGCACCAATTACGGTAACTCAAGCTCTGATTCGTATTTCGACATCTGGCTTTGGCTTGGCAAATTTGACTGTACCGATTGATCCGAAGAAACGTGGTTTCCACGACATTTGGGCCAAAACAGAGGTTGTTGTATTACCTAAGGCAAACTAACTTGTCTAGGAACACAAAAAAGGAAGGCGTAATGCCTTCCTTTACATTTGGTTCGGTAAAACTTGGTTTATTCGATGATGCTTCAGTTATAGCTTTCTTCGTAGTAGTGCAATCGCAATAGCTAAGAACACCAAACTCGGGGCCAAAGCACCAAACACTGGGGATATGCCATACACCAAGCTTAATGGGCCAAAGAACTCACTGGATATGTAAAAAGTAAACCCGGCAACCACGCCCGACAATACCCTTGCCCCCATGGTCACGCTTCTGAGTGGACCGAAAACAAAAGATAGCGCCATTAACATCATCACAGCAATTGAAAGCGGCTGAGTCAACTTACGCCAAAATGCCAACTCATAGCGAGATGCATCTTGTTCCGACGCTTTTAGGTAAGTCACATAATCATACAAACCGCTCAGTGACAGTTCTTCTGGCTTCACAGTCACCACTGCTAGCTTATCTGGTGCCAAAGAAGTGTGCCACTCCATCTGTTCGATGTCTTGCTTCGAAATTACGTTTTCATTTTCCATATCGGTAATTTGTACGTAGCGCATCAGCCAGTTGTTATCTTGTTGGTAGTCGACTTCTTCGGCGAAAATAACTTTTTGTAGATTCTTATCATCATCAAAACGCCACATATTTAAAGCATAAAGCTTGTCGTCTTCGACTTTACCTATAAAGATAAAGTCGTTTGCGTCACGAGCCCACACACCTGAGCGCACAGACACAATGCTACCACCTGATATCGCAAACGCACGTAAGTCACGGGCCATCTTCTGGGCCTCAGGAGCGCCCCATTGACCTAACGCCATAACGACAATCATGAGCGGGACGGCCGTTTTTAGTACCGATAACCCGATATCCAGCTTAGAGAAACCAGCAGCTTGCATCACCACCAGCTCAGAGCTTGAAGCCAACATACCTAAGCCGATCAGGGCACCGAGTAATGCCGCCATTGGAAAGAACATTTCGATATCACGCGGCACACTGAGTAACACAAAGTACAACGCATGAGTGAGGTCGTACACACCTCGCCCTACTTTACGTAGCTGTTCTACATATTTGATGATGCCCGATAAGCCAACAAACGTCGCTAAAACCAAGGCAGTGGTAGAGATGATGGTTCTACCGATGTAAAGGTCTAAGATTTTGAACACAGCTTACGCGAGCCTCTTCTTGCGGAATTTGTCTTTTATTCGTCTAGCAGCAACGCTGTCCATCATATTCGCCATGATAGCAACAATCAGCAACATCGCATTGATTGGCCACATACCAATAGCAGCCGGGATGTCACCATCTTCTAATGCAGATTTGGTTGCACTGATCGCCAAGAAATACGCTAGGTAGATCAGAATCGCAGGCCCCATTTTGGCAAACCGTCCCTGACGCGGATTCACCGCAGACAAAGGAATAACGAGCATTGTTAAGAGTGGAATACACACAAATAACGAAATTCGCCATTGTAGCTCCGCTTGCGCCTCTGGATCTGGGTGACCTATCAAGTCAACCGTTGGGTATGCTTCCCAGTCTCGCCCTTTCTTTTTGACCTCACGTTGGCCGATAACACCTTCGTATTCATCGAATTTCGTGATCATATATTCAACGCGAGTAGGCACACCTTCATAACGCGTACCTTCTTTCATAGTGATGATCTGACGACCGTCCGAAAGCTCTTTTACTTCACCAGAAGATGAGAACATCACACTCGGTAACACTGAATCTCGAGGGCGCATCTGCGCAACAAAAACGTTGCTCAAGGTATTGTCTTTAATGTCATCGATGAACACAACCGATGAACCGTCTGGTGTACCTTGGAACTGACCTTTTTTAAGTAGGTCAACGCTGTTTTCTGACGCTACCTGCTCATAAAGCTGCTCAACGCGGTCTTGAGACCACGGCGATAGCCACAACGCATTGAAAGCCGCCACCGCTGAAGTAATCAACGCTAGGTATAAGGCCGCTTGAACCAAGAATTTATTACCAATACCTGTCGCGTTCATTACGACAATTTCGCTCTCTGCATACAGACGACCAAATGTGATCAATATGCCGATATACAGACTTAAAGGCAGCATTAACAGACCCATTGCTGGCATGTTCAAACCAACAATCGAGAAAATCAATCCAGCAGGAATATCCCCATCAGAAGCATCAGCAAGAACACTTATGAATTTCTGGCTTACAAACACCAAAAAAAGTACGAAAAAAATCGCAAATTGGCTCTTGAGTGTTTCGCGGATCAAATATCTAACAATAATCACGCTGAAATTACCTATACAAAACTTGTTTTTTTGGTCGAATCACTATAGTTTCCCGTTGAACCATTTATTTTTTTAAAAATTATAAACTAGATGTTAGTCGCTTAATCAGCTCTGCATGTAAGCCTGGAGCTAAAATTCAACAAGTAAGCGATCATTATCTAACATTTAGAGCAATTTGTCTTCAGGATGTAGGAGTACGCATGGAGTTCAGTGTAAAAAGTGGCAGTCCAGAGAAACAACGTAGCGCATGTATCGTTGTTGGTGTGTTTGAACCACGTCGCCTTTCTCCAGTAGCCGAACAACTTGATAAAATCAGTGACGGTTACATCAGTTCACTACTTCGCCGTGGTGATCTAGAGGGTAAACCTGGTCAGATGCTGCTACTGCATCAAGTACCAGGTGTTTTGTCAGAGCGCGTTTTACTTGTCGGTTGCGGCAAAGAGCGTGAACTTGGCGAGCGCCAGTACAAGGAAATCATTCAAAAGACGATCAGCACACTTAACGAGACAGGCTCAATGGAAGCGGTATGTTTCCTAACTGAACTGCATGTTAAGGGTCGTGATACATACTGGAAAGTGCGCCAGGCTGTAGAAGCGACTAAAGATGGTCTATACACATTTAATCAATTCAAGAGCGTGAAACCTGAGACTCGCCGCCCACTGCGCAAGCTTGTTTTCAACGTACCAACGCGTCGTGAATTGAACTTGGGTGAAAAAGCAATCACTCATGGTCTTGCTATCGCATCAGGTGTCAAAGCCTCAAAAGACCTTGGCAACATGCCGCCAAACGTAGCTAATCCAGCTTACCTTGCTTCTCAAGCTCGTCGTCTAGCGGACGATTACGAAACCGTAACCACCAAAATTATTGGTGAGCAAGAGATGGAAAAACTGGGTATGACCTCTTACCTAGCAGTAGGCCGTGGTTCTAAAAACGAATCTATGATGTCTATCATCGAGTACAAAGGTAACCCTGACTCAGATGCAAAACCGATTGTGCTCGTAGGTAAAGGTCTAACCTTCGACTCAGGCGGTATCTCTCTAAAGCCGGGCGAAGGTATGGATGAGATGAAGTACGACATGTGTGGTGCGGCATCGGTATTCGGTACAATGAAAGCGCTAGCGAAGCTGAACCTACCAATCAACGTTATTGGTGTTCTAGCTGGCTGTGAAAACATGCCTGGCAGCAACGCGTACCGTCCAGGTGACATCCTAACGACCATGTCTGGTCAAACTGTAGAAGTTCTGAACACGGATGCGGAAGGTCGTCTTGTTCTTTGTGACGCACTGACTTATGTAGAGCGTTTCGAACCAGACTGTGTTGTTGATGTTGCAACGCTAACCGGCGCTTGTGTTATCGCACTAGGTCACCACATCAGTGGCGTTATCTCTAACCACAACCCTCTTTCTCATGAGCTAGTAAATGCTTCTGAGCAAGCGAGTGACCGTGCATGGCGTCTACCAATGGCAGACGAGTACCACGAACAGTTGAAGAGCCCGTTTGCGGATATGGCAAACATTGGTGGTCGCCCTGGTGGCACAATTACTGCGGGTTGCTTCTTATCTAAGTTCGCGAAGAAGTACAACTGGGCACACGTCGATATCGCAGGTACCGCGTGGAAATCAGGCGCAGCGAAAGGCTCAACGGGCCGTCCTGTCTCAATGCTTGTCCAATTCCTTTTGAACCGCAGCGGCCAAGAGACAGAAGAGTAATTTCTGAACAGAATCTAAAAGGGCCGCAAGGCCCTTTTTTATTACCTCGATTTTCTTGATTGAAAATCGGATTTAATATGGTTTCAGGAAGAGACCATCGGCAAGTGAGAGAATGATGCAAACAGCAACCTTCTACATCATTAATGAAGAGAGCCCGCAAGCAACGGTGACTGGCTTTGAAGAATACATCGTGTTTTTGGCTCAGCACTTTGCTCGTCAAGGCGCAAAAGTGTATCTGAACTGCCAAGACAAACCGCATGCCGAGCAGCTCGCTGAAGCCTTTTGGCAAATTGATGCAGACAAGTTCATGGCACATAATCTTGTAGGCGAAGGACCGAAATACGCCACCAATATTGAAATCGGCCATGAAGGTGTAAAACCTAATTGGAACCGCCAGCTGGTAATTAATTTGGCGGAAAATGAGACAACCTTTGCGAACAAGTTTGCTCAAGTGGTAGACTTCGTGCCCTGCGAAGAAAAAGCTAAACAACTCGCAAGAGAAAGATATAAAATTTACCGTCAAGCAGGTTACCAGCTGCAAACGATCGAAATTCAATATCCTTAACGGTCAATCCTTATAGTTAAGGCGATCTTGTTAAGATCCCTCACTTATAAAGATTGACTAAGATTCAACCATCAACGTATCCATTAAAAGAGCGCTATGGAAAAGACATACAACCCAACTTCAATCGAACAAGCTCTGTATCAGACTTGGGAAGAGAAAGGCTACTTTAAGCCACACGGTGACACTACTAAAGAATCATACAGCATCATGATCCCGCCACCGAACGTCACTGGTAGCCTACACATGGGCCACGCGTTCCAAGATACGATCATGGATACGCTTATCCGTTGTGAACGTATGAAGGGTAAAAACACCCTTTGGCAAGTAGGTACTGACCACGCTGGTATCGCAACTCAGATGGTTGTTGAGCGTAAGATCGCTGCAGAAGAAGGCAAAACAAAACACGATTACGGTCGTGAAGCTTTCATCGACAAAATCTGGGAATGGAAAGGCGAATCTGGCGGCACTATCACTAAGCAGCTTCGTCGTCTTGGCGCATCTGTAGACTGGGATCGTGAACGCTTCACGATGGACGATGGTCTATCTAACGCCGTCCAAGAAGTGTTCGTACGTCTGTACGAAGACGATCTAATCTACCGCGGTAAGCGTCTAGTTAACTGGGATCCAAAGCTACACACAGCGATTTCAGATCTAGAAGTAGAGAACAAAGACACTAAAGGCCACATGTGGCACTTCCGCTACCCACTAGCAGATGGCGCTAAAACAGCGGATGGCAAAGACTACATCGTTGTTGCAACGACTCGTCCAGAGACCGTGCTAGGCGATACGGGTGTTGCAGTTAACCCAGAAGATCCACGTTACAAAGATCTTATCGGTAAAGAAATCATCCTTCCTATCGTTGATCGTCGCATCCCAATCGTGGGCGATGAGCACGCAGATATGGAAAAAGGTACTGGCTGTGTGAAAATCACACCTGCGCACGACTTCAACGACTACGAAGTAGGTAAGCGCCACCAGCTACCAATGATCAACATTCTGACTTTCGACGCGAACATCCGCGACTCAGCAGAAGTATTCAACACTAACGGCGAAGCAAGCGACGCTTACAGCACTGAGCTACCAGCTAAATACCACGGTATGGAGCGTTTTGCCGCTCGTAAAGCTATCGTTGCTGAATTCGACGAGCTAGGCCTACTTGAAGAAGTGAAAGATCACGATCTACAAGTTCCTTACGGCGACCGTGGTGGCGTGGTTATCGAACCAATGCTAACTGACCAATGGTACGTACGTACTGCGCCTCTAGCGAAAACCGCAGTTGAAGCAGTAGAAAACGGCGACATCCAATTCGTTCCTAAGCAATACGAAAACATGTACTTCTCTTGGATGCGTGACGTTCAAGACTGGTGTATCTCTCGTCAGCTATGGTGGGGTCACCGCATCCCAGCTTGGTACGACAACCAAGGTAATGTTTACGTAGGTCGCACTGAAGAAGAAGTTCGTAAGAACAACAACCTAGAGTCTGTCATTGAACTTCACCAAGACGAAGACGTACTGGATACGTGGTTCTCTTCTGCACTATGGACGTTCGGTACTCAAGGTTGGCCAGAGCAAACTGACGATCTGAAAGTATTCCACCCTTCAGACGTTCTAGTAACTGGTTTCGACATCATCTTCTTCTGGGTTGCGCGCATGATCATGATGACCATGCACTTCGTGAAAGACGAAAACGGCAAGCCACAAGTACCATTTAAAACGGTTTACGTTACTGGTCTAATCCGTGACGAAAACGGCGACAAGATGTCTAAGTCGAAAGGTAACGTACTTGACCCAATCGACATGATCGATGGTATCGACCTAGAGTCTCTCGTAGAGAAGCGTTGTGGCAACATGATGCAGCCTCAACTAGCGAAGAAGATCGAGAAGAACACTCGTAAGACGTTTGAAAACGGTATCGAAGCATACGGTACAGACGCACTGCGTTTCACTCTTGCAGCAATGGCATCAACAGGTCGTGATATCAACTGGGATATGAAGCGTCTTGAGGGTTACCGTAACTTCTGTAACAAACTATGGAACGCAAGCCGTTACGTAATGATGAACACAGAAGAGCAAGATTGTGGCTTCAACGGTGGTGAGATTGAATACTCACTAGCAGACAAATGGATCGAGTCTCAGTTTGAACTTGCAGCGAAAGCGTTCAACAACCATATCGACAACTTCCGTCTAGATATGGCTGCGAACACGCTTTACGAATTCATCTGGAACCAATTCTGTGACTGGTACCTAGAGCTAACTAAACCCGTTCTATGGAAAGGTACTGAAGCGCAACAGCGTGGTACTCGCCGTACACTAATCACGGTACTTGAGAAGACTCTACGTCTGGCTCATCCTGTGATTCCTTACATCACTGAAACTATCTGGCAAAGCATCAAGCCACTAGTTGAAGGTGTAGAAGGTGAGACAATCATGCTTCAAGCACTGCCTCAATTCGACGAAGCAAACTTCAACCAAGAAGCGCTAGATGATATCGAATGGGTGAAGGCGTTCATTACCAGCATCCGTAACCTACGTGCTGAATACGACATCAACCCTGGTAAGCCGCTTGACGTTATGCTGAAAGCAGCAAATGCAGAAGATGCCTCTCGTCTAGAAGCAAGCAAGCAAGTACTGATGTCACTAGCAAAGCTAGAAGCAGTACGCGTGCTTGAAGCTGGCGAACAAACTCCAGCGTGTGCAACGGCACTGGTTGGCAAGTCTGAGCTGATGATCCCAATGGCGGGTTTGATCGACAAAGATGCAGAGCTTGCTCGTCTAGATGGCGAAATCAAGAAGACGCACGGCGAAATCAAGCGTATCGAAGGCAAACTTGGCAACGAAGGCTTTGTAGCGAAAGCACCTGAAGCTGTTGTTGCTAAAGAGCGTGAGAAGCTTGAAGGCTACAAAGAGACACTAGCTAAGCTAGAAGAGCAGAAGACAACGATCGCTGCACTTTAAGCCTCAGTGAAAGAGAAGAACTAACACTTCTCACTTTGAATCCAAAGGTTGGCCATCATGGTCAACCTTTTTTGTATATCTTTCACCAAAAACCATCATCAATAGCTTTCCCCTATCGCAACAATACTCATCATCCATTAGCATTAATGAGAATTATTATCGATAATGAACTCATCGAAACAAACACGATTGAGTAATTATCATGAAAAAGACACTAACTTTCGCAGCACTGCATTTTACTATCGCATTTAGTGTCGCTTACGTACTCACAGGCGACATTCTAATTGGTAGTTTAATTGCCATGATTGAGCCTTCAGTGAACACCGTAGCCTTCTACTTTCATGAAAAGGCATGGGCAAAAGTCCCAGCACTTAAAGCTCGTCAGTGGATGACCAAATTAAAAACCGCAAGCTTTGCGACCGTGCACTTCAGCGTCGCTTTTACCGTGGTTTACTTACTAACAGGTGATGCATTTGTCGGCGGCGTAATGGCGATGCTAGAGCCGAGTTTGAACACGGTGGCTTACTACTTCCACGAGAAAGTATGGATGCGTAAATCATCAGAAAAAGCTCCAGCACCGCAGTTTTGTTTACATCACCACGCTTAAACATGGAGGCTCACTACGTCTCCTAACGAGAAAAATGACATTTACCATTGACAAGGTTGCGCACCGCAATTAATTTAATTGCGGTGCGCAACTTTATTTTTAGAGGTAAGTGATAATGAACGCTCGTCAACTTCGACACTACTCCCGTCAAGCCGTCCGATTGCTTGGTATGCTTGATAAACAATGCGGCGATGTCGCTCTCACTCCAGTGCAAGCGCACGCATTGGGTGAAATCCAATTGCAGCCATTGACCATCAATCAGCTGGCACAGCAGCTTAATGTCGACAAGTCCAACGCGAGCCGAACCGTTACTGGTTTGATTAAATTAGGTTTGGTCGAGAGCATCGAAAACCCAAAAGACAAACGTAGTCAACTCGTAGCGATTACAGAGCAAGGCCAACAGGCGTTATCACAACTGGACCAACAGCAAAACCACTTCTTTGAACAACTGCTTACCCAACTCGATGACAGCGAGCAAGAGCAACTCAAACTTGGTCTAGAGACTTACCTAAAAGGGCTAACAAAAGTGTGTCAGGCTGAGGAATACGTTCTTCGACCTCTTACTAAAGCAGACAACCCGCAAGTCGCAGATGTGATTCGTAAAGTCTCTGCAGAATACGGCTTAACCGCAGACAAAGGTTATGGTGTGGCCGATCCAACGCTTGATGATATGTATTCGGTGTACAATCAAAACAGGGCCGCCTATTGGGTCATTGAACATCGCGGAGAGATCGTTGGTGGCGGTGGCTTTGCCCCTTTAGCTGGCGAGCCAAATGTGTGTGAACTACAAAAGATGTACTTCTTACCTCAAACACGAGGACACGGTTTAGCCAAACGCATCGTCGCATTGAGCTTACAATTGGCGAAACAATTTGGGTATCAGCAGTGCTATTTAGAGACAACTGAATGTCTGAGAGAAGCGGTAAGCTTGTATGAAAAGCTAGGCTTTGAGCATCTCGATGCCCCGCTTGGACAAACAGGGCATGATGCATGTGAAGTCGTAATGCTTAAGATGCTGTAATAGATAATATTATTAGACGTTAAAGCACAACATGGGTAACACAAAGCTCCTGGCTCAAGGCAACAGTGAAGTTTTGGTGCTGCCCATCCAACTCAACAGACAACTGGTAGAGATCACTTGGAGCAGGATCAGTAAGATCGGCATACTTTGGCGCTTCGATCTGGAATAAAGCGCTCGCATGCTCCGCTCGGACATCAATAGGAATATGGTAAGTCATGCCATTGAACTTAACCGATGCCGATACTAAACCCGGCGCAAAAGTTTGGTAGTACAAATCCACCTTAAACTCACAACCACCACCGTGGTGCCAAATCTGCTCGGTTGCCACGCGGTCTAAACGCACATTGCGAATAAACTGCAGATACGGCTCTTGCCATACCCCTAAGCGCTCGTCACTCTTTTGGTATTCATGATCTGCAAGTGAACACAACTCCGGTTTATCCTCATCCAACAGAAGATCTTCTTCTTCCTCAAGGAATAGGATCTCAAAACGGTTGCGCCCCATCTGCATGAACGGGCGAATGTCTTTCTTGTAGACATTTTGAGAACCGTCACAGTCAAACAATGCTACTCCGTTCAAACGCACTTCTGCATGGTAATCCACACCACCCAACACCATTTCTACCGCTGGGAATGCCATCATGGATTCATCCACTTCAATGTCATGCATCAGGTGCCACTCTTGCTGACGAATTGCTTCTTCTGTCATTTCAACTGGCAATACCTGACTCAAAGGAGCAGGGAAAGTAATGTCATCCTGTGGGATAGAAAGGTCCGTCAGTGGAGAGACTTGCCATAAACCGGCGAGTGAGAGTTGCATATACACCTTGAGCTAGATCAATTTTCACGCATTATAGGGAGAAATCCCCTATAAACTCAATGTGAATTATTTATCGCCTCCACATTCGTCAGTTTTTCAAGGTATAAAAAAACCAGCGTTAAACGCTGGTTTTTCCAAAAGTAGTGAGCTTTGATTACTCGTCGTCTTCATCTTCTTCAGGGTAAAGCGCATCTTCGCCTTCGTAGTACGTACCCCAACCGTCATAGATGATGTCGTATTTTTCTGCCAAGTGAATCAATTTTTCAACTTGCGCATCAATCGCTTCTGCATCTAGTGCGGACTCCATAGTCGCATCACAGCAAAGCAACTTGTTACCATCTTCATCTTCAGTTTCTTCTGCTTCAAGAACTTCAAAGCCCATCTTGAATGCTTCAACTACCGCTTTTTCTAGCGTGTCAAAATCTTCTGCAAACAGGTGGTGCTCAATTTCGTATAGCGAATCTGGATCGCTGCCATCTTCTAGCAATGCTGCAATGATATCGCGAGTCTCTTCCTTTTGAATCTCAATTAATTCTTCTACTGATAGATATTCATCTTCGTGAGACATGTTTTGGCTCCAGATTAGTTACTTGATGGAAACACAATACCCGATACTGAGTATGCTGATCCGGTGAAATATGGCATGGATTGCGATGAAAAGCCACAAACAAACATCATACCACTGCGATTCTTATCGGTTATTTGAATCTAAATATTAAACCGACCACACAAAGAAACAAAAAATTAACAAAGAATGGCATTTTTTAATATTCAGAACATCCTAATTGACACTTAATGTGGTTATTTTCTCTTTCTATGCGTGTTTATGATGCTTTCTTGAATACACTCACGTGTAAAACGAAGAAGCATAACGAATAAATCCACTTTAATAATGCATAATTTAGAATAAAAATGCACTTTTTATGCACTGTGTATGTATTCTTTCTCAACGGGAAAATTAGAATAAAAACGCATGCATTCTAATTTTAGTAAAATAGCATTTATATCTAATAATAAATTTAATAAGAATCAAAATAAAAACAAAAAACTCACAAAGTCAAAAACATCAGAATATAAACAAAGCTTGATAACTTGCATCTTTCTAGGAAGCTTGTCATAACTAATGGCTGGAAAATTTGTAAGGATACAAAATGAGCAAGCTGTACGTTGGATCAGAAGTTGGTCAACTTCGACGAGTTCTATTAAATCGCCCTGAACGCGCCCTAACCCACTTAACTCCGTCAAACTGCCATGAGTTGCTATTTGATGACGTTCTTGCTGTAGAAGCGGCAGGTGAAGAGCACGATGCATTCGCACGTACGCTGCGCGAGCAAGACGTTGAAGTGCTTCTCCTCCACGATTTACTGGTCGAAACCCTCGCCGTTCCAGAAGCAAAACAATGGCTGCTGAACACTCAGATTTCTGACTTTCGCTACGGGCCAACATTTGCGCGAGACCTACGCCAATACTTTTCAGAAATGGATGATGAACATCTTGCCTGCATCTTTTTAGGTGGCTTAGCTTACTCAGAGCTACCGATCTCCTCATCTTCTATGCTGCCAAAAATGAAGCGTCCTCTCGACTTTGTTATTGAGCCACTGCCTAATCACCTATTCACTCGTGATACCTCGTGTTGGGTTTATGGCGGCGTTTCTCTTAACCCGATGATGATGCCTGCACGTCAACGTGAAACAAACCACCTACGTGCGATTTATCGTTGGCACCCAATTTTTGCTGGCCAAGATTTTATCAAATACTTCGGTGACGATGATCTGCATTATGATAACGCGAATGTCGAAGGCGGTGATGTGTTGGTTATTGGTAAAGGTGCAGTTCTTATCGGTATGTCTGAGCGTACGACTGCGCAAGGTGTAGAGAACCTTGCAGCGAGCCTATTTAAAGCAGGCCAAGCTACCGAGGTGATTGCAATTGATCTGCCTAAACACCGCTCATGTATGCATTTAGACACTGTGATGACCCATATGGATGTAGATACTTTCTCTGTCTACCCAGAGATCATGCGCAAAGATCTCGACACATGGCGCTTAACACCAAAAGGCAACGGTGAAATGCATGTTGAAGCCTCACATAACTATCTGCACGCGATTGAGTCCGCTCTTGACTTAGATCAGCTGAAAATCATCACCACGGGTGGCGACAGCTATGAAGCGGAACGCGAACAATGGAATGATGCCAATAACGTTCTAACTGTAAAACCGGGCGTAGTAATTGGTTACGAACGCAACGTATACACCAACGAAAAATACGATAAAGCTGGCATCAAAGTACTGACAGTACCTGGTAACGAGCTTGGTCGTGGTCGCGGTGGCGCTCGCTGTATGAGCTGTCCAATAGAACGAGACGATATATAACTTACTCGTCTCTTTACATTAGGTGAATCAAAACTAAGGTTGATGTGAATACATCAACCTTTTTTAGCTTTATTTAAAAATAATTATTCACAATAAAAGCATTTATATGTTTTAATGAATTCTATTAATCTAATCACATGTACTAAGGGACGAGCTATGGCTTTCAATTTACGTAACCGCAACTTTTTGAAGCTATTGGACTTCTCAACCAAAGAAATCCAGTTTTTGCTCGAACTGTCTGCAGAGCTGAAAAAAGCTAAATATGCAGGAACAGAGCAGAAGAAACTTCAAGGTAAAAACATCGCACTAATCTTTGAGAAATCTTCGACTCGTACCCGATGTGCGTTTGAAGTCGCTGCCTTTGACCAAGGTGCTCAAGTCTCTTACATCGGCCCTTCTGGCTCGCAGATCGGTCATAAGGAATCGATGAAAGACACCGCTCGCGTCCTTGGTCGTATGTACGACGGGATTGAATACCGAGGCTTTGGCCAATCCATTGTTGAAGAGCTTGGTACTTATGCTGGTGTTCCAGTTTGGAATGGTTTAACGGATGAGTTCCACCCGACCCAGATCCTTGCTGACTTCCTGACTATGCAAGAGCACGGCCGTGGTAAACAGCTACATGAAGTAACCTTCGCTTACCTAGGTGATGCGCGCAACAACATGGGTAACTCACTTATGGTGGGCGCAGCGAAAATGGGCATGGATATTCGCCTTGTCGCGCCAAAAGCGTTCTGGCCTGAAGAAGATCTCGTGGCAACTTGTCAAACTATCGCGCAACAAACAGGTGCAAAAATCACGTTAACAGAAAGCGTTGAGGAAGGTGTGAAAGGTTGTGACTTCCTATACACCGACGTTTGGGTATCTATGGGTGAGTCTGCCGAGGCATGGGATGAGCGTGTAGCGTTAATGACACCTTATCAAATCAATATGGACGTGATTAAACAAACGGGTAATCCACATGTGAAATTCATGCACTGCCTTCCAGCTTTCCACAATGATGAAACCACCGTCGGCAAAGAAGTCGCTGAAAAATACGGTATGAAAGGCCTTGAAGTAACAGAAGAGGTATTTGAATCGGAATACTCCATCGTATTCGACGAAGCTGAAAACCGTATGCATACCATCAAAGCCGTGATGGTTGCGACGCTAGGAAGCTAAACCAGCGCGCAAAAACAGCCGATAAAAACCATGATGTAATCGCTTGCGCTCACGAAAGTTAAGCGTATAATGCTCGGCAATTTGTCTGAGGATTAAGAAATGACCACGCTGATTGCTGACGTAAAAACGCGATTTGCTCTCGCTAAGCGACTACGCTTACGTGGTGTTATTTTCGTTAATTCTATTGAATTTTAAAACCTCCCCATTGGGGAGGTTTTTTTATGTCCAAAATTCCTTTCGGTTATTTGGATGTAGTCATCAATGTTATAGGGAAGAAGATCATGGCGAACTCGCTTTACCAGAAGCACATCATCTCTATTCCAGAGCTTTCACGCGAAGAACTGGAACTTATCGTAGAAACAGCAGGTAGCCTTAAAAAAGCACCTCGACCAGAACTGATTAAAAACAAAGTCGTTGCAAGTTGTTTCTTTGAACCATCAACACGTACACGTTTATCGTTTGAAACAGCGATTCAGCGCATTGGTGGTGACGTGATTGGCTTTGATAATGATGGTAATACCTCTCTGGCGAAAAAAGGCGAAACACTCGCAGATTCAGTACAAGTCATCTCTTCTTACGTCGATGCCTTTGTGATGCGTCATCCACAAGAAGGCGCCGCTCGCTTGGCCTCTGAATTTTCAAATGGCGTGCCAGTGATCAACGCGGGCGACGGTGCAAACCAACACCCAACTCAAACGCTACTCGACCTATACACCATCGCGGAAACACAAGGGCGTCTAGACAACCTGAACGTCGCATTCGTAGGTGATCTAAAATATGGCCGCACAGTGCACTCACTGACTCAAGCCTTAGCAAAGTTTAACAACATCCGCTTCTTCTTTGTTGCACCAGATGCGCTGGCAATGCCAGATTACATCTGCGAAGAACTAGATGAAGCTGGCATTCAATATAGCCTACACACAGACATGGAAAGTGTGATTCCTGAACTGGATATTCTGTACATGACACGCGTACAGAAAGAACGTTTTGACGAATCGGAATACGCACATATTAAGTCGGCTTACATCCTAACGGCGGCACTACTAGAAGGCGCGCGTGAGAACTTGAAAGTGCTGCACCCACTACCACGTGTGGATGAAATTACAACTGATGTTGATAAAACGCCTCATGCTTACTTCTTCCAGCAAGCTCAAAATGGCGTGTATGCTCGCCAAGCACTGCTGGCGCTTGTTCTAAACGAAACACTGTAATCGAGGGGAAAAATCATGGCTAAAGAAACTCAATTGCAGGTAGAAGCAATCAAAAATGGTACGGTCATCGACCACATCCCTGCGCAAATCGGCATCAAAGTATTAAGACTGTTCGATATGCACAATTCATCACAACGCGTAACGATTGGACTGAACTTGCCATCATCAGCACTCGGTCATAAAGATCTACTCAAAATCGAAAATGTGTTTATCAATGAAGAGCAAGCGAGCAAGCTAGCGTTGTATGCTCCTCACGCGACCGTGAATCAAATCGAGAATTATGAAGTGGTGAAAAAGCTCGCGTTAGAGCTTCCTGAGCGCATCAATGATGTATTTGAATGCCCGAATTCAAACTGTATTTCTCATAATGAACCAGTAGAAAGCAGCTTTAGCGTGTTCGAGAAGAAACAAGAAATCCGCCTAAAGTGTAAATACTGCGAGAAAGTGTTCTCACGCGAGATCGTAACCGAGCGATAAACACGCCGCACGACTAGGCTGTGATACGTTTAAAATACCCTGCAATGTCAGGGTATTTTGCTCTTTACCTACCGAGGGTTTAGAGGCAAACTGAGAATCTTTATTCCCTACAACTGATGGAAAAAATCAAATGACGAAAGTACTTCACACTGAGTCTGCACCAGCAGCAATCGGTCCTTACGTTCAAGGCGTAGATCTAGGTAACATGGTTCTTACTTCAGGCCAAATCCCAGTAAACCCAGCGACAGGTGAAGTGTCTGCTGATATCGCAGAACAAGCTCGTCAGTCTCTAGAAAACGTAAAGGCTGTAGTTGAATCTTCAGGTCTTAAAGTATCTGATATTGTAAAGCTAACGGTTTTTGTTAAAGACCTAAATGACTTTGGCACAGTGAACGAAGTTTACGGCAAGTTCTTTGATGAGCACGGCGTAGCAAACTACCCTGCACGCTCTTGTGTAGAAGTGGCTCGCCTACCAAAAGATGTTGGCATCGAGATTGAAGCAATTGCAGTTCGCAAATAATTGTACTTGCTGACAAACATAAAAAACGGGTAGCTCAGGCTACCCGTTTTTTATTGTCTTTTCGTGATGATATCGCAGTAAAACTTAAGCAGCATTACGCTGTTTGACTTCTTCATCTAACGATTCAAGCTTCTCTTTCATCTGTTCACGACAGATATTCGCTAACTCGCGAATGCCCTCTTTACCATAGCCTTCAGTGCTGATTGGAGGTAGCATTTCAACAATCACATGACCATTGTTCCAACGGTTCAGCTTAATTTTATTCGTCGAGCTACATACGATAGGAATGATTGGCACACCTGCACCAATTGCCGCATGAAAAGCACCTGTTTTGAATGGCAGCAAACCACGCCCACGAGAACGCGTGCCTTCAGGGAACATCCACACCGAAACATCACTTTCTTTCATGCTGCTCACGACCTGATCGATAGTACCTTTTGCTTTAGAGCGATTCGCTCGGTCAATCAGAATGTTACCCGTAAGCCAGTAAAGCTGACCAAACAGTGGCATCCAAGCCAAGCTCTTTTTACCTACTGTCACAACTTTCGGAGTCACAGCCGCAGAAACAGTAAACATGTCCCAGTTGTTCTGGTGGTTAGCAATGTAAACATGTTGGCCGCGTGAATACGCATCTTCAGGGATACGCAACTCTAACTTAATCCCAAACACACGAGACATCTTGGCAAACAAACGGCCAAAAGTGAAAACGTGCTTAGGGTTTCTAGGGCTTAATAGGCAGTAACCACAACCACCAATAAACATAACAATCGCAAAGATAGCGACAGCAAATACACGTAACAGTGCAATCATTCTTGTTCTCCAGGAACCGGCTTTTGCCAGATACAGCTATTAATATCTCTCTTTCCATAAAGGGAAAATATGGTCATGAGAGTGATATAAAAAAGCCGAAACTCAGGTTTCGGCTCTCTTGATATCCAAGTTACCTGCGGAGCAGTTTAACTTGCCTAGCTCACTCGCTCAATATTTGCGCCAAGTGCAGCCAGTTTATTTTCGATTTTGTCGTAACCACGGTCGATATGGTAAATACGATCAACGACGGTTTCGCCTTTAGCAATGCAACCTGCAATAACCAAACTAGCCGAAGCTCGTAGATCGGTTGCCATCACTTGCGCACCGCTGAGTGACTCAACATCACCACAGATAACCGTATTGCCTTCGATCTCAGCTTTAGCGCCCATACGCATGAGTTCTGGTACGTGCATAAAGCGGTTTTCAAAGATAGTCTCTGTGATCACGCCTCCACCTTTCGCCATCATGTTCAGTAGCGTAAATTGAGCTTGCATATCCGTCGGGAAACCAGGATGTGGCGCAGTACGTACACTTACCGCTTTTAGCTCGCGGTCGGTCATATCAACGGAGATCCAATCTTCACCCGTTTCGACAAGCGCGCCAGCTTCTTCCAACTTGGCGAGAACCGCTTCAAGCAAATGAGCATTAGTGTTGCGACATACCACTTTACCGCCAGATACTGCTGCTGCGACAAGGAATGTTCCCGTCTCAATACGGTCAGCAACCACGTTGTGTTTACAACCGCCTAGGCGCTCAACACCTTCAATCGTAATGGTATCTGTGCCAGCGCCAGAGATTTTTGCGCCAAGCTTATTTAGGAAATCAGCGGTATCGACGATTTCAGGCTCACGCGCAGCGTTATCTAGTGTTGTTGTGCCTTCCGCTAGCGCTGCAGCACACATGATGGTGATCGTCGCGCCTACGCTGACTTTATCCATCACGATGTGCGCGCCTTTTAGACGACCATCCACTTCTGCTTTCACATAACCATCTTCTAATGTAATGGTTGCGCCAAGCTGCTCTAAACCAGAAATATGCAGATCCACAGGACGGGCACCGATGGCACAACCGCCTGGTAAAGAAACCTGACCTTGACCAAAGCGCGCCACCAAAGGACCTAAAGCCCAAATAGAGGCACGCATGGTTTTCACTAAATCATAAGGCGCGCAGTATTCTGTAATACTGCTTGGATCAACATGAACAGAGCCATTGCGGCTTACTTTCGCGCCTAAACGCTTAAGCAATTCCATGGTTGTATCGATATCACGAAGGTGTGGTACGTTTGCCACTTCTACTGGCTCTTCCGCCAAGATAGACGCAAATAAAATCGGCAGTGCTGCGTTTTTTGCACCTGAAATGGTCACTTCACCAACTAGTGGTTTATCTGACCCAATAACTCGAAACTTTTCCATCAATAAACCTTAAAGCGACATCAATTTCTTATCACGAGCCCACTCTTCTGGTGTGAACGCTTTGATTGATAATGCGTGAATGTCGTTACGCTGGATGTATTCCATCAGAGGAGCATAAATTAGCTGCTGCTTCTTAACGCGGCTCATTCCATCGAAACAAGCATCAACAGCAACCACTTCATAGTGGCTACCTTCACCTTTCACATGCACTTCTTGAAGGTTTAGTGCTTCTTCTAATAACTGTTGTACTTTTGCGCTATCCACAATTTACCCCTGATAATTCTGTATGTGTTTGGCCACTAAAGATTCAACATTGCTCAGTTGAAACAAAGTGCGCAGTTGCGCCGGCACGAAACTGAGCATTATATGACAGTTTTGCTTTTTTGCATGCTCTAATAAGTGGATTAACATCACCATTCCTGCAGAGTCGACGCGCTCTATCTCTTTTAGCGAGCATTCCAGCTCCGATTGAGCAGGTTGCCATTGCTGTGCATACGCCCACAATGAAGGCACTGTATCTCTATCAAGTGCCCCTGTTAGCTTAAGAATGTTTTGATCCAATTGCCACTGAACGGGAGTCTGGGCCATTATTTCTTCGCCTCGAAACGGATCGGTTCTGCGGCCAATTTTTCTAAGTCTTTAGCAACAGATAGAATGCCTTCTTGACGAATTTTACTGTTCCATTCGGATTGTTTACTAGAAAGTAAACTAATGCCCTCTGCAATCATATCGAATGCTTCCCACTCTCCAGACTGGTTGTCTTTACGCAGTTTAAACTCAAGTTTGATGTTTGGACGCGGAGTATCGATGATATCAACTTTAATGCTTGTAATACGCTTAGAGTCATCAATGCTAGGCTCAGGACCAAACTCAATTTTTTGGTCAGAGTATTGCGTCAACACTTGTGCATAAGACGCAATCAGGTACGCACGAAATGCATCGATAAACTCAAGTACATCTTCACGCTTAGCACCTTTTAAGTTTGGACCAAGAAGTTTTAACCCTGCATAGCGGTAGTTGACGTAAGGCATTAGCTCTTCTTCAACGATCACTTTAAGTAAATTTGGATCTTGTTTGATTTTCGGCTGTTCGGCTTTCAATCTTTCAAACGTGACTTCAGCTACCTGCTTCATCATCTTATAAGGTTCAGTTTTATCCACCTCTGCTGCTGTTGCTCCAAAGACGCTAAACACAGCACAAACTGAAAGTAGTAATCTCGCTAACATAATTATTCCTTACTTGAGTCGTCTGAACCACCTACGCTGTATAGTACTTGACCAATTAAGTCTTCAAGCACAAGCGCCGATTTGGTGTCTTCGATGGTATCACCATCCACCAGCATGACTTCTTCATCAAAAACGAAGCCAGGTACTAAACCAATGTATTGCTCACCAATCAGGCCAGATGTCAAAATTTGTACGCTCGACGTTTCTGGGAACTGATTGTATTTGCTATTGATAGATAGTGTTACAACTGGCAATAAGTTGTCTGGGTTAAGCGAAATACTACTTACTCGACCAATCACAACGCCCCCCACTTTTACGGGAGAACGAACTTTTAAACTGCCAATATTATCGAACTCGGCTTTGAGGGTATAAGTATCACCAGAGCCAATGCTTTTTACGTCAGCAACTTGAAAAATCATCACAAGAATCGCGCAAATTCCCGCTAATACAAAGCTGCCAACCCATAATTCAGTTTTACGTGTTTGTTGCATGATTAATTCCCAAACATCAATGCGGTCAGTACAAAGTCTAATCCTAGTACTGCTAAAGAAGAATGCACAACAGTGCGCGTAGTTGCTCGGCTGATCCCTTCCGATGTTGGAATAGCATCATAACCGTTAAATAGAGCGACCCAAGTAACCGTAATTGCAAACGCAAAACATTTGATCATACTGTTACCAATGTCTTGTCCTAGCTCAACAGAGGACTGCATCGCTGACCAAAAACTGCCGTGATCAACGCCTTTCCAGTCAACACCAACAAGCTGAGCTCCCCAAATTCCCACAGCCATGAAAATCATAGCCAGTAAAGGCATTGAGATAACCCCAGCCCAAAACCGTGGTGCAATCACTCGTTTCAATGGGTCTACCGCCATCATTTCAAGGCTAGACAGTTGTTCCGTTGCTTTCATTAGACCTATCTCTGCGGTTAACGCAGAACCGGCACGACCAGCAAACAAAAGTGCAGTAACAACGGGTCCTAATTCACGGAGTAACGAAAGCGCTACCATTTGCCCCAAACTGCCTTCTGCGCCGTAATCCACCAACACAACATAGCCTTGTAGACTCAAAACCATTCCAATGAACAGACCAGATACGACGATGATCGCCAGCGACTGAACACCAACAGAATAAAGTTGCTTAACAAGCAGAGGAAAGCTTCTGATCGGTTGTGGCTTAGAAAATAGCGCCCCAATCAACATGAAAGTCGCACGACCAAATGCTCCGCAAATAGAAAGCGTGCGTCGACCCAGCGAGGCGACAAAGTGAATGAAGTTATCGACCATCAAATAAGTCCTTTTCGATACTTTGAGAAGGGAAACGAAACGGCACAGGACCGTCGGCATCACCTTGTAAGAACTGCTGGACACGAGGATCAGAGTTTTGAGTCAGCTCTTCTGGCGTACCATAGGCGATGATTTTTCCATCGGCCATCAGGTATACCCAGTCAGCAATACTCATGACTTCAGGTACGTCGTGAGAAACCACAATAGAGGTCAAACCTAACGCTTGGTTTAGATTGCTAATTAGCTCAACCAAAACGCCCATAGTAATTGGGTCTTGCCCCACAAACGGCTCATCGTACATGATCAAGTCAGGGTCAAGTGCGATTGCACGAGCCAAAGCAGCGCGTCTTGCCATACCACCTGAAAGCTCACTCGGCATTAATTGCGCCGCGCCGCGCAGACCGACAGCTTCGAGCTTGAGTAACACCATGGTGCGAATCAAATCTTCCGATAAATCGGTATGCTCTCTCAATGGAAAGGCGACATTATCAAAAACATTCAAATCAGTGAATAAAGCCCCTGACTGGAACAACATGCTCATTTTCTTTCGAGCATGGTAGAGTTTTTTACGCGAGAGAGAGGGAATATTGTCGCCATCAAACCAGATCTCTCCTTGCTCGGGATACAACTGACCACCAATCAAACGCAGCAGTGTTGTTTTACCAATTCCCGATGGTCCCATAATGGCCGTCACTTTGCCTTCAGGAACATGCAGATCAATATCATCAAAGATCATGCGTTCTCCCCGTGAAAAAGTGAGGTTGTTCACGGTGACTAAATCGTTGTTCGACATATCATCTCTTCTACTGTAGGAGCGTTGCAACTCACGGAATCATCAAGCAGATACTCATCGGAGTTGAATTCTACGTTTAATAAAGTAACGTCGGTACATTTATTAGGCTGCAATCATAAGCACATTGGCGTTGAATTTAAAGCACTGTTCAATTAAATAAAGTCGACTATATCCCTGCAATTTCTCATGGTTTATGACCTAATTAGCACGAAGTGTTTAAATCCTAGACCAGAATTGCTCATTTAAATGAGTGAGATTTACATACATTTTCGTTACTAACCTTTAATTTATTCTTCGTTTATCTTCCATTTTAGGCCGCAAAAGGTCAAAATTAGCGGTTATTCATTTTACTTATTTAATACTTAGGAATTCTCATGCTCGAAGCCGTTGCGTTGCTTATAGTCGGTCTTGTTTTGCTTGTTTGGAGTGCAGATAAACTTGTTTTTGGCTCTGCAGCGATAGCCCGCAACGTCGGTATTTCCCCGCTTGTCATCGGCATGACAATCCTTGCGATGGGCTCATCTGCCCCTGAGATGATGGTATCTGCAACCGCTGCTTGGGATGGTAAAACAGATACAGCGGTGGGTAACGTATTAGGCTCAAACATAGCGAACATTGCGTTAATCCTAGGTATTACAGCGCTGATCAAGCCTTTGTCGATTAGCTCCGCCGTCATCCGCCGAGAACTTCCACTCATGATAGCCGTAACCGTACTCGCTGGTATTCTGCTTTGGAATAGCCATCTCGGTTTTTATGAGGGTGTCTTATTGTTTGTACTCTTTGGGGCATTTTTATTTGCTATGTTGCAAATCAGCCGCAAAGAGCAAAAATCAGGTGATGTTTTTCTTGATGACCAAGAGTCAGAGATCCCAGAAGGCGTCAGTAACCCTAAAGCAATCATGTGGGTGGTTATTGGCTTGATACTGCTTCCTTTGGCAGCCAGCATGCTGGTTGATAACGCGGTAATCATTGCTAAACACTTTGGTATGAGCGACCTTGTTATCGGCCTAACTATTATCGCCATTGGCACTAGCCTGCCTGAACTGGCCGCATCACTTGCGGGAGTTTTAAAGGGTGAAGACGACATGGCTGTCGGTAACATTATCGGTTCGAATGTGTTTAACATTCTGGCGGTCATGGGGATTCCTGGCATCATTAATCCATCGGTGCTCAGTGAGTACGCGATGGGACGTGACTTCTGGGTCATGTTAGGCGTTTCATTGTTACTTGTCGCGATGTGTTTGGGTAAATCACGTAGTATTAACCGTATTGAAGGTGCCATCTTGTTTGTGTGCTTCTTAGGTTACCAAGTGTACTTATTCGCAAACATGACCGCTTAATTACCACGATCAATAAGTAGAGATCTGATATGTCCAATCAATTTGATTTTCGCGCTGCTGCTAAACAAGTTCTTGATATCGAAGTTGCTGCTCTGCAAGAGCTAGATACCTACTTTGATGATCAATTTGAAAAAGCGTGTGAACTTATCCTTTCCAACAACGGCAAAGTTGTCGTTATGGGTATTGGCAAGTCAGGCCATATTGGTAACAAGATTGCCGCCACTCTGGCAAGCACAGGGACTTCGGCGTTTTTCGTTCATCCAGGCGAAGCCGCACATGGCGACTTGGGTATGATCAGCCCTGGTGACATTGTGCTGGCAATTTCTAACTCTGGTGAATCAAACGAAATTCTGTCTCTATTTCCAGTATTAAAGCGCCTGAATATTAAGATCATCAGCATGACAGGTAAGCCAGAATCAAATATGGCCAAGCTGTCTGACTTACACCTGCAAATTACGGTACCTCAAGAAGCTTGTCCGTTAGGCCTGGCGCCAACTAGCAGTACGACTGCCACATTAGTGATGGGAGATGCATTAGCCGTAGCTCTGCTTCAAGCTCGTGGTTTTTCTGCCGAAGATTTTGCCCTGTCTCACCCAGGTGGTGCACTGGGGAGAAAACTGCTACTTAAGTTGTCTGATATTATGCACTTTGGAGAAGCGTTACCTAAAGTTTCTCCTGACGCATTAATTCGCGATGCCTTGCTTGAAATTTCAGAAAAGGGGTTAGGCATGACAGCCATCGTCGATGAGCACGATGCTATGCTTGGTATATTCACCGATGGTGATTTACGTCGTACCTTAGACAAGCGTATCGATATTCATACGACGGCAATTGGCGAGGTCATGACGACAAACCCAACCACAGCACACCCTGATATGCTGGCGGTTGAAGGTTTGAACTTGATGCAGAATAAAAACATTAACGCTCTGATTTTATGTAAAGACGAAAAAATTGTGGGTGCACTGAACATGCACGATTTACTAAAAGCTGGCGTGATGTAATATCAGCACAAACATTTAAATCATTTATTAGACGAATAAAGGCAATGGTCAGGGAAGTACTGAGCTAAACGATAGGCCTTCATTATATGAGTTTTACTCGCCTTATTTATTTGCTCTTGATCTTCGTTGTAGCGTGGTGCGGTTATTACCTACTAACCCCTAAAGGCAACGACGCAATTCAAGTAGCACCAGATTCTGAACTGCCCATGTTCAGTGGTTCTGGATTAGAAAACATCACCTACGGTGAAGATGGTGTCCGCAGTTACATCATTCGCTCCACTAACTTAGACCATTATGCTAAGAGTGGAGATACTATTTTTAATAACCCGACTTTGATGGTTTACCGTGAAGGTAGCGTCATTGAATGGAAGGTGACTGCCACAAGAGCAGTGTTAGATGAAGACCAAGTTTTGACTTTATATGACAAAGTCTTAATGCAAAATCTTCTGCCTGGTGCGAGTTTTGATACCATGGCAACAGACAAATTGGTCATTAATCTAACCAATCGTGATTTTAAAGCTGACCAACAAGTGATGTTGGTTGGACCACAATTTGAAACTACTGGAGGCGCAATGCAAGGCAACTTAAAACAGCATACTGCGACTCTGACAGATGAAGTTCAAGGTCGATATGAAACCGTTACACCTTAGCCTACTGGCACTGGTATTGGCGGCGCCTCAAGCGCTGGCACTCAAGTCGGATACTCAACAGCCGGTTTACATAAACTCTGACACCCAACAGGTGGATATGAAGAGTAACCAGGTTGTTTTTGAAGGCGATGTATCTCTTAAGCAAGGGAGCATCAATATCGATGCTGATAGAATCGTGGTAACTCGCGATCCTAAAACCGAAGCAATTAAACAGATTCAAGCATTTGGTAAACCTGCGAAGTTTTCTCAGCTGATGGACGATGGTAAAACACTTAGTGGTCAAGCTACGGAGTTGGATTACCGTATTTCTACAGACGAACTGACCATGAAAGGTCAAGCGCAGCTGGCACAAGACAACAACACCATCAAAGGTTCTTCGATTCGTTACCAAATTGGTAAACAAAAGCTAGTCGCAGATAGCTCTAAGGAAGAGCGCGTTACGACCATTTTGCAACCCAATCAGATAGAGAACTAATATGGCAGTACTGAGTGCGAAAAACTTGGCGAAAAGCTACAAAAAACGCAAAGTCGTCACTGATGTTAGCTTAGAAGTTGAATCTGGTCAGATTGTTGGGCTACTCGGTCCAAACGGTGCGGGTAAAACCACCTCGTTTTACATGATTGTCGGCTTAGTACCTCGCGATGAAGGCACCATTACCATTGACGACAATGACATCAGTATTTTGCCGATGCATAGCCGTTCACGACTTGGCATTGGCTATCTTCCGCAAGAAGCGTCGATTTTCCGTAAGCTTTCAGTAGAAGATAACATCATGGCCGTACTTGAAACTCGTCAAGAAATGACGAGGGAAGAGCGCCAAGATAAACTGGAAGATTTGTTGGAAGAATTCCACATCCAGCACATCAGAACCAGTGCTGGTATGGCACTATCAGGGGGTGAGCGACGCAGGGTGGAAATCGCTCGAGCTTTAGCGGCCAACCCTCAGTTCATTTTATTGGATGAACCTTTCGCTGGTGTTGACCCAATTTCGGTTAATGACATCAAGAAAATCATTGAGCATCTGCGCGATCGTGGTCTCGGAGTGTTAATCACTGACCATAATGTACGTGAAACACTGGACGTATGTGAAAAAGCCTATATCGTGAGCCAAGGGCACCTAATTGCATCGGGAACTCCGGCAGAAGTTCTCAATAATGAACAGGTGAAACAAGTTTATCTCGGCGAACAATTCCGTCTATGATTATATTAGGAACGGTAAGATTCTGAGCATTACAAGGTAAGTAACACTGAATGAAACCTTCATTACAACTCAAGCTAGGTCAGCAGTTAGCCATGACGCCACAGTTGCAGCAAGCGATTCGCTTATTGCAATTGTCGACACTCGATCTTCAACAAGAAATCCAAGAAGCGTTGGACTCAAACCCATTATTGGAAGTTGAAGAAGGCCAAGACGAGCCTCTAGCAAACGGTGAAGATAAGTCAGCGGTCGAGGCTGCTGATAGCAACAGTGCTAGCGAACCAACAGAAATTGACGTTCCAGATAGCTCCGATGTGATAGAGAAATCAGAAATTAGCTCTGAACTTGAAATCGACACGACTTGGGATGACGTCTACAGCGCGAATACTGGTAGCACTGGCTTAGCTCTTGATGATGATATGCCCGTCTACCAAGGCGAAACCACTGAATCATTACATGATTACCTCATGTGGCAGCTTGACCTAACACCATTCAGTGAAACCGACCGCACGATTGCATTAGCGATTATTGACGCTGTTGACGACTACGGCTATTTAACTTTGTCGCCTGAAGAGATTCATGAGAGCTTCGATAATGAAGAGATAGAGTTAGACGAAGTAGAAGCCGTTCGTAAACGCATTCAACAATTCGATCCTCTTGGCGTTGCATCACGTAACTTACAAGAATGTTTGTTACTGCAATTGACGACCTTCCCGGAAGACACACCGTGGCTTGCTGAAGCCAAAATGATACTTGCGGATCACATTGATCACCTAGGCAACCGAGACTACAAGCTCGTCATCAAAGAGACTAAGCTGAAAGAAGCCGATCTTCGTGAAGTCTTAAAGCTTATCCAACAGTTAGATCCTCGTCCAGGTAGTCGCATCACTCCTGATGATACCGAGTACGTAATTCCAGACGTATCCGTTTTTAAAGACAATGGCAAATGGACCGTTTCTATAAACCCGGATAGCGTGCCAAAATTAAAAGTAAATCAACAATATGCTCAATTAGGCAAAGGTAATAGCGCGGATAGCCAGTACATCCGCAGCAATTTGCAAGAGGCAAAATGGTTAATTAAGAGCTTAGAGAGTAGAAACGAGACGCTACTCAAAGTTGCAAGATGTATTGTTGAACATCAACAAGATTTCTTCGAGTATGGTGAGGAAGCCATGAAGCCAATGGTACTCAATGATGTCGCTTTGGCTGTGGACATGCATGAATCCACGATTTCTCGTGTAACAACGCAAAAATTTATGCATACACCACGTGGTATTTTTGAATTGAAGTACTTCTTCTCTAGCCATGTTAGTACTGACAATGGCGGAGAATGTTCGTCAACAGCAATTCGTGCACTCATTAAAAAACTGGTCGCAGCAGAGAATACTGCCAAACCACTGAGTGATAGCAAGATTGCTGCTCTTCTGGCTGACCAAGGGATTCAGGTCGCAAGACGTACGATAGCCAAATATCGCGAATCCTTGGGAATTGCCCCTTCAAGTCAGCGTAAACGCCTATTATAAGGCACTAACTGAAAAGGAAAGTCTATGCAAATCAATATTCAAGGCCATCACGTTGATCTTACCGATTCAATGCAAGACTATGTAAATTCTAAGTTTCAGAAGCTCGAAAGGTTCTTCGACCATATCAATCAAGTGCATGTTGTACTAAAAGTTGAAAAAATTACTCAAATCGCGGAAGCTACGCTTCACATAAATCAAGGCGAAATCCACGCATCAGCCGATGACGAAAATATGTATGCCGCGATCGATTCGCTGGTAGATAAATTGGTTCGCCAACTTAATAAGCACAAAGAAAAACTAAACAGTCATTAATCATGCAACTGAGCGAAATACTGTCATTGGACTGCACCAAAAGTGCGGTCCACTGCACGAGTAAAAAACGCGCCCTTGAAATGATCAGCCGTATCGTGGCTGATCAAACGGGCCAAGATTCTACCGAGCTGTTCGAATGCATGCTCAATAGAGAAAAAATGGGCAGTACCGGTATCGGAAACGGTATTGCGATCCCTCACGCGAGAATGCAATCAAGCGACAAGGCCATTGCTGTCTTACTGCAATGTGATGAAGCAATCGAATTTGATGCGATTGACAATCGACCTGTCGATCTTCTTTTTGCGCTCCTTGTACCAGAAGAACAGTGCAAAGAGCACCTCAAGACTCTATCCTCTATGGCAGAACGTCTGAGCGATAAGCAAGTATTAAAACTACTGCGTAATGCTCAGAGTGATGAAGAACTTTACGACATCATGATTCACCAATAAGCAGGACTAACTCCATGCGACTAATCGTTGTTAGCGGGCACTCAGGTGCCGGTAAAAGTATTGCGCTTCGTGTACTGGAAGACTTAGGTTACTACTGTGTTGATAACCTGCCAGTTAACTTGCTGGACGCATTTGTTCATTCTGTTGCTGACAGCAAACAGAATGTTGCAGTCAGTATTGATATTCGTAATATTCCTAAAAAGCTAAAAGAACTGACGAGTACACTAGAACAGTTAAAAACTGAGCTTGATGTGACCGTGCTTTTCTTGGACGCTAATAAAGAAACGCTACTCAAACGCTACAGCGAAACACGCCGAATTCACCCGTTATCTTTAGGTGGCACCTCCCTCTCGCTCGATCAAGCCATCGAGCGTGAGAAGCAAATTTTGACGCCACTCAAAGCGCATGCAGATCTGGTCCTAAATAGTAGTGGGCAGTCTTTGCATGAATTGAGTGAAACCGTGCGTATGCGCGTTGAAGGCAGAGATCGCAAAGGGCTCGTTATGGTATTTGAGTCTTTTGGTTTTAAATACGGCCTGCCTTCCGATGCCGATTACGTATTCGACGTTCGCTTCTTACCTAACCCACATTGGGAACCAGCACTACGCCCGCTTACAGGTCTGGATGCTCCTATCGCCGCATTTTTAGAGCAACACCAATCGGTGTTAAGTTTGAAATATCAAATTGAAAGCTTTATAGAGAATTGGTTACCTCTGCTTGAGAAAAACAACCGCAGCTACCTGACCGTTGCAATCGGTTGTACTGGTGGTAAGCACCGCTCGGTGTACTTAACTCAGCAAATCGGTGAATACTTCTCCAACAAAGGACACCAAGTACAAATTCGCCATACCTCACTAGAGAAAAACGCTAAGGAGTAGCCGTGGAGTTAAGTCGTAAAGTATTGATTCAAAACCGCCTTGGCTTACATGCTCGTGCAGCAGTCAAACTGGTCGAACTGGCACAGAGCTTTGAAGCGGTCATCACCATCGACAATGAAGAAGACAAAACCGCCACAGCAGACAGCGTAATGGGCCTGTTAATGCTAGAGTCCGCTCAAGGACAATACGTCACGATCCACGCAACGGGTGGGCAAGCGGAAGAAGCACTGGATGCCGTTTGCCACTTGATCGAAGATAAATTTGATGAAGGCGAGTAGTTTACTCGCTTTTTTCTTACCTCCCATTATCTTTCTCTTCCCTGACCTAATAAATAAATTTGCTTAGTATCATAAGTTGTTATTAAAAGGCGCCTAGAATTAAGTTATTATTCAACGCATTGTAAATATCAGGAATTGGGAGGAATGAATGGCAGAGCAAATTGAATTCGACCAAGCTCACCAAGCCCTCCAAGAAGTCACAGAAGCGCTAGAAAATGGTCGCTTCGTCCATGTTCGTCGTCAATTACAGGACATGGAACCTGAGGATATCGCTCACCTTTTAGAAGCCTCCCCACGGAAGAGCCGTGAAGTTCTTTGGCAACTCACCGACCCTGAAGATTATGGTGAAATCCTTGACGAGCTGAACGAAGATGTCAAAGACAGCCTCGTATCCAAAATGGCACCAGAAGCGCTTGCAGAAGCGACAGAAGGCATGGATACCGATGACGTGGCTTACGTACTGCGTAGCTTGCCTGACAACCTGTCACGCGAAGTCCTGTCGCAAATGGACTCCTCTGACCGTCTACGGGTCGAAACCGCCCTATCCTACCCAGAAGACACTGCGGGTGGACTGATGAACACCGACGTCATCACAATTCGTGGTGACGTCGATGTGGACGTAGTTTTGCGTTATCTACGTATGAAAGGCGAGCTTCCAGAAGCTACGGATGCCCTGTATGTGATCGATGAAGAGAGTAAGCTCATCGGTGAACTGCCGATCACGACGCTTATTACCACTCAGCCAGACGTAAAAATCATTGATGTAATGGAAGACGCGGACGAGGCCATCACCGTCGATACTAGCGACTCAGATGTTGCGAGTCTGTTCGAACGCCGTAATTGGGTATCTGCACCTGTTGTTGATGAAAACTTGCATTTGGTCGGTCGTATCACCATCGATGACGTGGTTGACGTTATTCGTGAAGACGCGGAACACTCGATGATGAGTATGGCGGGTATGGACGATGACGAAGATACTTTCGCGCCTGTTGTAAAATCAGCTCGCAAACGCAGTATCTGGCTTGGCGCTAACGTATTAGCCGCCCTTGCTGCTGCTTCCGTTTCTAATATGTTTGAGGCCACATTAGATCAAATGGCGGCCATTGCAGTATTGATGACGATTGTTCCGTCCATGGGTGGTGTCGCTGGTAACCAAACCGTCGCACTAGTGATTCGTGGTCTTGCTCTTGGTCATATCGGTGACTCAAACAAACGCGAACTGTTAATGAAAGAAGCTTCGATCGGCTTACTCAACGGTATCATGTGGGCGCTGATTATTGGTGGTATTGTTGTTGCTTGGAAAGGTAACTGGATGCTCGGAGGAATCATTTCCGCCGCCATGCTGACCAACTTATTGGTCGCAGGTATTGCAGGAGTAACGATTCCAATCCTATTGAAAAAAATGAACATCGATCCTGCTTTAGCTGGTGGTATGGCATTAACAACGGTGACGGATGTGATTGGTTTATCTGTCTTCTTAGGGCTTGCCACAATACTGATTACCTAACAGAAAAAGCCTGATGAACACATCAGGCTTTTTTGATTCTGAATTGCTAGAAAAGCTTATTCACCCGCCACTTTCATGGTATCCAGTAGGATAGAGCCCGTTTGGATTTGTGAGCGCGTTTCAATATCACTACCAACCGCCACAATCTTGGTGAACATGTCTTTTAGATTACCTGCGATGGTAATTTCTGATACTGGGTATTGGATTTCGCCATTCTCAACCCAGAAGCCTGCGGCACCGCGAGAGTAATCCCCCGTTACCACGTTCACACCTTGTCCCATGACTTCTGTCACTAGAAGACCAGTACCGAGCTCTTTAAGCATTTGTTCGAAGTTTTGGCCTGTCGACTTCACGTACCAGTTATGAATCCCACCAGCGTGACCTGTCGGCGTCATCTTCATTTTACGTGCGGCATAACTGGTTAACAGATAAGTTGCTAGTACACCGTCGGTAATGATTTCACGGTCTTGAGTGTACACACCTTCACTATCGAATGGACTTGATGCCAAACCACGCAATACATGCGGACGTTCTGAGATATTGAACCATTCAGGAAGCACTTGTTTGCCTAGATGGTCAAGTAAGAAAGAAGATTTTCGGTACAGGTTACCACCGCTGATCGCCATAACGAGATGGCCAATCAAGCCTGTCGCAACATCAGCCGCAAACATGATTGGGTATTGACCTGTTTTTAGACGCTGCGCATCTAGGCGGTTAACCGTATTCTCTGCCGCCTTACGACCCACCGTTTCTGGGGTCCATAAGTCATCACGATGACGTGCCACGGTGTAGCTGTAATCACGTTCCATCTCGCCGTTTTGACCAACGCCAATTACACAACAGCTAGTACTATGTCGGCTAGACGCATAACTAGCTAATAAGCCATGGCTATTGCCATACACTTTCACGCCGTAATGACTATCATAACTCGCGCCATCACTTTGTTTGATTGCACTATTATAATTTAGCGCCTCTTTTTCTGCTGCAATCGCCACATTGGCAGCATAGTCTGGATCGGGTGCGTCAGGGTGGAAAAGATCAAGCTCAGGGATCTCTTGCACCATGTATTCTTTCGGTGCAGGGCCTGCAAATGGGTCTTCAGATGTGTAATGTGCAATATCTAGCGCCGCTATAACGGTTTGCTCGATTGCAGCTTCACTTAAATCAGACGTGGAAGCACTGCCTTTGCGTTGACCTCGGTAAACGGTAATGCCCAGCGCACCATCGCTGTTGAACTCGACATTTTCTACTTCACCCATACGAGTTGAAACACTTAAACCAGTGCTTTTAGTAATTGCGACTTCGGCGGCGTCAGATTTTGCCGATGCAAGCTTTAAGGCTCTTGCGACGGCTTGCTCTAGCTCGGTACGTTGCTCAGCAACCTGCTGTTTAATATCCATTGTCTTTCACATCTTGTCTTTGATGAACAATAGGATAACAAGAATTTCGCTTTCTCCCCATGATTCTTGTTAAAATAGTCATAATATTAATCAAAACACAGGCAACTGAAATGGCACGTAAGAATCAAAAAGCGCCATGGGAACCAGAAGAAGAGATCATCTGGGTAAGTAAATCCGAGATGAAGCGAGACATGGAAGAACTGCAAAAGCTAGGTGAGGAGCTTGTCGGCCTCAAACCTTCAGTTCTAGAAAAGTTTCCATTGAGCGAAGATTTGCGAGAAGCAATTGCTGACGCGCAACGCTTTAAAAATGAAGCGCGTCGTCGCCAATTGCAACGTATCGGTAAATTGATGCGTTACGAAGATCCAGAGCCAATCCAAGCCGCACTGGATAAAATTCGTAATAAGCACTCTCAATTAACGGCTGTATTCCACAAACTTGAAGCGTTGCGTGATCGCGTAGTGGAAGAAGGTGACAAAGCCATTGATGACGTAATGGAAATGTACCCAGAAGCGGATCGTCAGCGTCTACGCCAACTTGCTCGCCAAGCAGCGAAAGAGAAAAAAGCTGGGAAACCAGCAAAAGCGTACCGCGAAATCTTTCAGATCCTTAAAGGTCTAAACGAAGAAGAGTTTTAATTCGACGGCTCAAGCAATGAGCATTCGATTTAAACGCAAAAAGCAGACGTCAATGTCTGCTTTTTTTATCTTTGATTTTACAGTCAGCGTTACACTAAGCGATTAACGCGGTCTCCGCGCTCGAAAGCGTTAATGTTCTCAATCAGGATTTCCGCTAAACGTTGGATAGATGAGTCGCTGCCCCATGCAACATGCGGTGTCAGTAACAAATTAGGTAAACTCATATTGGCAATCAGCGGATTGCTCTCATCTGCCGGTTCTTGTGTAAAAACATCAAAACCAGCCGCTGCAATTTCTTGCTGTTTTAAGGCATCCACCAGCGCGCTCTCATCCACCAAACCTCCACGCCCTGTATTAATCAAAATGGCGTTGGACTTCATTTGTTGCAACTCTGCTTGACCAATTAAATTCTGAGTATGATCGTTGAGCGAGCAATGCAAGGTCAGCGCATCGGAGCGTTTTAATACTTCCTCAAACGACACATAACCTGGTCTACATTCTGCCGCCCCTTTACGCTCAGAAAACAAGACGGTCATTCCTAACGCTTGAGCCAGATTCGCCGTCGCTTGCCCTAGTGACCCACTACCAACAACACCTAACGTGCTACCACCAATATCCCCGATTGGGTGAGTAAAAAAACAAAACTGCTGGTTACGCTGCCACTCACCTGCGGCAATATCTTGGTGGTACCCAAATAAATTCCGTCTTAAAGCGAATAACATTGCCATCACGTGCTCGGGCACCGAACGCGTCGCGTAACCACGTACATTAGCAACCGCAATATCATGATTAGCACAGTAGTTCACATCGACGTTGTTAAAACCAGTTGCGGCAACCGCGATCATCCGTAATTTTGGTAGTTGCTCTAATACATGTTGGTCAAGCAGGACTTTATTGCTAATCACGATATCGGCATCGGCTAACCTTTCTATTACCTGCCCAGGCGCAGTTAGGTCGTACTCACGCCAGTGGTGCGGAAAGCTAGGTCGTGGGATCTCAATATGTTCTGGGATGGTCGCTCGATCTAAAAATACGATGCTTGGCAAAGACATAACAACTCCTTGTTCACGGCTGAAAGACAGGATACATCAACCACAGTAACGAAATAGCCAAAAATAGCGAACTAGAAAGAACCGCTGTTAGTGCAATTGGCATTAAGGGTGTGGCAACGTTTTATAATCAGGCAATGTACGCTCTGGCGAAAAATAGTTAAAGATCATCGCCTCGGCTTCAGAATAAAAGTCACAGGGTACAAAAATACTGCTCAGCTGATCCGTAGCTGGATGATAAAAACTTAGCTCCGCAGCGTGCAACTCTAAACGTTCTGAAAACTGATACGCCTCTTCGCTTGCATAAAACTCATCACCCACAATCGCATGACCAATCGCCATCAAATGCACGCGTAACTGATGCGATCGACCAGTAATGGGGAGTAACCGCACAACGGTCGTATGGGTGCCATCAGGGTGCACTTCACGCTTCACTACTTGGAATAAAGTTTGAGATGGTTTGCCGTCGTCAAAACATACTTTTTGTCGTGGACGATTTGGCCAATCACAATTTAATGGAAGATCAATATTCCCTTCTTGCGACTCAACATGCCCCCAAACACGTGCGTAATACACCTTGTGAGTGAGGCGATATTGGAACTGCTTTTTTAATGCTCGCTCCGCGGGTTTGTTTTTCGCCAGCAACATCAACCCTGATGTCGACATATCCAAGCGATGCACAACTTGAATTTCTGGATGCAACTCTTTGAGGCGGCTCCACATGCTGTCGTAATGCTCTGCAAGGCGACCAGGGACAGACAGCAGCCCTGATGGCTTATTCACTGCCAGAATGTCGTCATCCTCAAAAACGATATCAACCCAAGGGTCGGTGGGAGGGGTATATTCAAGCATTGCCATGGGAGATCTCTACAAAATAAAAACGCCGCGATTATATACCCAAATAGCACCCAGATGCAGGATTCTGAAGAAAAGTTCAACCCAATAAAACAAAGTCAATCCTTTAGCATAAAAACTAAAAATAGCACGTTGTAAATTTAGTTTGACAACAAGACGCATAACTGAATAGAGTGCTAGATGCACACAGCATGGTATTCGCAAAGAATACTTAAAATAAATACACCAAAACACAGCATTTAAAAGACATTACCGTTGCGCAGTATAGGGCGAGCGCTCAGCTTGTCATGTACTGCGGTATGTATCTCTTTAGAAAGATACATAAGATAAAAAGGACAATAAGCAATGGACTCCGCCGTTATAGATAAACCCCAATCCAAACTTTCCTTATTTTTTCGTTCGCTAGGCCCCGGCATATTAATGGCATCTGCTGCGGTCGGTGGCTCTCACCTCGTGGCATCAACCAAGGCTGGTGCGATTTATGGTTGGCAATTGGCTGCACTGATTCTGCTCGTAAACCTGTTTAAATACCCTTTTTTCCGAGCGGGCGTACAGTACACCATGGGGACAGGGCTGACCTTGGTTGAGGGCTACGCGAAATTAGGTCGGCCTTATCTATGGCTATTTCTATTTCTGAGCGTGGTATCGGCCGTCATCAATACCGCCGCTTTGTTGATGTTTAGCGCTAGCTTGCTGGGCTACTTCATTCCGTTTTCACTATCAATGGCATCACTCAGCATCATTGTGATTGTCACCTGCCTGATCATATTATTTGCTGGCCATTACAAAGCGCTCGATACGCTATCTAAAGTGATCATGTCGGTGTTAACTATCGCGACTTTACTCGCTGTTTCTATAGCCTTTGGTAACCCTGTTGAACAAGTGGCCAACTTCGAGCCGCCGTCACCTTGGTCTATTGCGGCTATTGGTTTTATCGTCGTGACAATGGGGTGGATGCCTGCACCGATAGAGATCTCCTGTTTAACCTCAGCATGGCTAAAACGCCAATCAAGCCAGCAAGAAGTAACATACCGCTCTGCTCTATTTGACTTTAATGTCGGTTATATTGGCACGGCGTTTCTTGCCATTATCTTTGTATCGCTAGGCTCTTTGATGCTTTATGGATCTGGCGTTGCGCTTGAAAGCTCTGGCGTTGGCTTCTCCCACCAATTGGTTGGCTTATATGCGGCAACGATTGGCGAATGGTCTCGTTACTTGATCGCGGTAATTGCGTTTTTCTGTATCTTTGGCAGCACGATTACCGTTATTGATGGCTACTCGCGCGTTATTTCGGATTCTCAACGCCTACTGCGCTCGCAACCAGACACTAACCCTAAAACCACTTCAGCGATCATGCTGGTAGTCTCCTTACTTGCATTGGGTATTGTGGTTTTCTGGGCTTCTGCGTTATTGCCTATGCTGAACTTTGCGATGATCCTCGCCTTTATGACCACGCCATTCTTTGCTCTGCTAAATTACACCTTAGTGAGCAAAACTGAGTTACCTGAGCCTTTGGCTGTTGGACCTAAACTAAAGTGGTTGTCGATTGCAGGCCTGATTTACTTGTTTGGCTTCTTGGCTGTATTTATCTGGTGGAAGTGGTTGATGTAAATGAGATAGCTATCAGTGATTAATGCATTCCGCATAAAGAAACTAAACCGTAAATAAAGAAAAAGGTCTTCAACTGAAGACCTTTTTTTAATGAGCAATAAATACTTACTTAGTTGTGGCTCACCACAATCAAACGCAGCGAGTCGAGCTGAACCTGAGCTTGGTTGATATAACCAGTAAGCTCTTTAATTTGTGCGTCGATAGCTTCAATTTCTTCGTCACGAATATTTGGGTTCACCGCTTTCAGTGCTTGCAAACGCTCAAGCTCTGCATTCAAACTGTGCTGCATATCTTGATGAGCTTGTTTGCGTACTTCTTCGACCTTCTCTTCAATAAGAACATCACCGGCTTCAATTAAGCGGTGTACGTCTTTCTGTACCGACGTAACCAACTTGCTACCTAAGTGACGGTTTACAGGGCTGAGCTGGCGGTTAAAGCTTTCAAACTCCACTTGAGCAGACAAATCATTACCACGCGAGTCCATCATTAAACGGATTGGCGTTTTCGGTAAGAAGCGCGCGATACCACTGCGTTTTGGCGCTTGCGCATCTACCGCGTAAATCAACTCAAGAAGAATAGTCCCGACTGGTAACGCTTTGTTTTTCAATAGAGATACCGCAGACGTCCCCACCCCTTCACTCATAAGAAGATCGATACCACCCTGGATCATTGGGTGTTCCCAACTGATAAAGTGCATATCTTCACGAGATAAAGCCGTATCACGATCAAACGTGATCGTCGCTCCTTCGTATGGCAGACCTGGATAGCTTGGCACCATCATGTGCTCAGATGGGGTCACAATCAGGGCGTTTTCACCTTTATCGTCTTGATTCAAGCCAATCGTGTCAAAAAGAGAAAGTGCGAAGGTGACCAGATTGGTATCGCCGTCAGTTGATTCAATTTTCTCAACGATTTGTTGTGCTTTTTCCCCGCCATTTGAATGCATTTCTAATAGGCGATCACGGCCTTGCTCCAATTGGGATTTCAGCTCTTTATTCATTTTTGCTGACGCTTCAATGATCTCATCTAGCGTGCTGGTATCACCAGAGGCAAGAATTTCAATCAGATCATCGGAGTACTTATCGTAAACAGCACGGCCTGTTGGGCAGGTTTCCGCAAAAGCGTTCAGGCCTTCATCGAACCAACGTGCTAAGATCGCTTGCGATGTGCCTTTCAGGTAAGGAACATGAATGTCGATATCGCGATTTTGACCGATACGGTCCAAACGACCAATACGTTGCTCAAGCAAGTCTGGGTTAAATGGCAAGTCGAACATGACAAGTTGGTTGGCAAACTGGAAGTTACGACCTTCAGAGCCGATTTCGCTACAGATAAGAACTTGTGCTCCACCTTCTTCTTGCGCAAAGTAAGCCGCCGCTTTGTCACGTTCAAGAATCGACATACCTTCGTGGAAAACGGTGGCGCGGATACCTTCACGCTCACGCAGTGCTTGCTCCAATTGCAGTGCGGTACTCGCACGAGAAGCAATCACGAGGATTTTCTCGCTGCGCTTCTCTTTTACTTTTTCAAGCAACCAATTCACACGCGAGTCAAACTGCCACCAGCTCGCGTCATCGCCTTCAAATTCTTGGAAAATTTCTTCCGGGTAAAGGTTCTTCATCGCACGTGCTTCAGAACTCATCTTACCGCCAATCATCCCAGCAACACGCATTGATGTAGTGTATTGCGGTGGAATATCCATTGGCATCAGATGCACGTTACGCGTAGGGAAGCCTTTGATGGCCGCGCGCGTGTTACGGAACAGAACACGCCCTGTACCATGACGATCCATCAAGTTATCGATCAGCTCTTGGCGTGCCGACGCTTTAGCTTCTTCGTCCGCTTCACTTTCGATAATGCGGAAAAGTGGTTCTACGTCTTGTTCAGACAACAACTCAGTGATCTGGTTTTTTGCTTCATTAGGTAGCTTTTCACCGGAAAAGAGTGAAGTAATCGCATCTGCTACGGGTGCGTATTGCTCTTCTTCCTCAACGAATGCTTCGTAATCATAGAAGCGGTCTGGATCCAACAAACGCAGACGAGCAAAGTGACTCTCACGACCAAGCTGCTCTGGCGTTGCAGTCAGTAGCAACACACCTGGAGTACGTTCAGCCAAGCCTTCTACCACTTGGTATTCACGGCTCGGTTTATCTTGGCTCCATTCAAGGTGATGCGCTTCATCGACAACCAGTAGGTCCCATTCACCTTCCAGTGCTTGTTCAAAACGCTTGCGGCTCTTGCGTAGGAAATCCAAAGAACACAGCACATATTGCTGAGTATCAAATGGGTTTTCTGCATCCGCAAACGCTTCGATACAGCGCTCTTCGTCAAAGATAGAGAAATGCAGATTGAAACGACGCATCATCTCAACCAGCCATTGATGCTGCAGTGTTTCAGGCACCACAATCAAAATGCGTTCGGCACGACCAGACAGAACTTGTTGGTGGATGATCATGCCCGCTTCGATGGTTTTACCCAAACCTACCTCATCCGCCAACAAGACGCGTGGCGCGTGACGACGGCCAACTTCGTGCGCGATGTAAAGCTGATGAGGGATCAAACCTGCACGCATACCACATAGGCCACGCATTGGGCTCTTATGCTGCTCAAACTGGTTGGTTAGCGCACGGTAACGCAGAACAAAGTTGTCCATACGGTCGATTTGACCGGCGTACAACTTATCTTGAGGTTTGTTAAAACGAATTTGGTTGCTAAGGAAAATCTCACGCAGAACAACAGCGGTTTCTTGCGTGTCTTCACGAGTACCGAAATAGGTGTAAAGACCTTCATCTTCCAGTACTTCTTCTACTTTTAGAGACCAACCTTCTTGGCAATCGATGACATCCCCAACATTAAAGGTGACTCGGGTAACAGGTGCATCGTTACGTGCGTAAACTCGGTTTTCCTCTGACGCTGCAAACATCAATGTCACAGTACGAGCATCCATTGCTACAACGGTACCTAAACCTAAATCGCTTTCCGTATCGCTAATCCAGCGCTGCCCCAAAGCAAATGTCATGAATTGACTACCTCGTTATTAGTTCTTGATTCGTATTTCTTGTTGGTCTACTCATGCCCGTGGGCATGGATAATAGTTTAGATCTGATTCTGGCTTCTGCTATGCCGATAGCATTCGTCATTTCAGTATGAACTGAGTATTTTTTAAGCCAGCTCAACATGATAAATCGGACGTAGCCTATACGCAGAAAAAGGTCGCTAATCTTACTTGAAGCTGTGATTTAGGTCACGCCGAAACCGCACCAAGCAGAAACTTTTTTTCCCAAACTCTAAATGCAATCAAATTGTAAAATACTCAAGCCAATTATTAAGTTGTAGAACGTAAATATTACGTATACTTCTAATGAGGGGCGTTTAAAACCATTGCATATGATTTAAGCGCGTTAGTACACGATTAGGATCAACACGGGTTTGCAGTAAGTTGTCTTGCTACTCGGTTGCACACTAGCCGACATCAGCCCGACAACCTCTATTGCAAGCAATCAGAGTTAGGTCACTTCACACCTATTTGGAAACGACCTAACAACTCGCATGCAGAGCCGTACTACGGCAAGGAGACGCTATGGGCGATACCGATCGGAAACTGTTTGTACTCGATACCAACATTCTTCTTCATGAACCCTTTGCCATCTTCTCTTTCCAAGAACACGATGTCGTTATCCCCATGACCGTGTTGGAAGAACTCGACCGAATCAAAGACAGCAAGCGCGACGTTGCAAGAGATGCGCGCGTAGCTATTCGCACCTTGGAAGATTTGTTTAAAGAAGCAACGCCAGATGAAATCTCTGAAGGTATTCCTGTTTCTAAAGACAACCCCGACCAAGGTACCATTTCCATTTTGGCGGATTTTGAACTGCAGGAAACCGTCAAAGCCTTCGCCGACAAGGCCGGTGACAACCGTATTCTCAACGCGGTGCTTTATCTGCAAAATAAACGTGCACCACGTGAAGTGGTACTGATCACGAAAGACATCAACATGCGTCTGCGAGCCAAAGGGGCTGGTGTACGCTTTGTTGAGGACTATAGAACCGACCAACTGATTGACGACATTCAATACCTAACCAAAGGCTTTCAATTGCGTGAAGGTGATTTCTGGAGCGGTATTGAGGAAGTAGAAAGCTATGCACTGGGCGGAAAAACTTACCACAAACTCAGTCGCGAACCCTTCGACCCAACCTTTATCAACCAATACGTTATTGATGAAGACAGTGACTTTGCTGGTCGCGTAGAAACCATCAATGAAGACAAGCTAACGCTTCTCGACCTGAGCCGCGAACGTCTAATGCATCGTAAGGCTTGGGACATCACACCTAAAAATATCTACCAGGGAATGGCGTTAGATGCCTTACTCGATCCAGAAATTGACTTGGTGATTCTAACGGGTGCAGCGGGTAGTGGTAAGACATTACTGGCAATGGCAGCAGCATTGGAGCAAACCATTGAAAAAAGCATGTTCGATAAAATTATCGTAACACGTAACACGCCAGATATCGGTGAATCCATCGGCTTCTTACCCGGCTCCGAAGAGGAGAAAATGATGCCGTGGTTAGCGGCGGTGACCGATACCTTGGAAGCACTACATAAACACGATCACTGCACTGAAGGCTCATTGAAGTACATCTGCGATAAAGCCAACATTCAATTTAAATCGATCAACTTTATGCGTGGCCGTTCGATTCAAAATGCGTTTGTACTGCTTGATGAGTGTCAAAACCTCACTGCATCACAAATCAAAACCATCATTACCCGCTGTGGCGAAGGAACCAAAATCGTCTGCTCCGGTAACTTGGCGCAGATTGACTCTCATTACCTCACCCCAGTGACATCAGGATTGACGTACATGGTTGAGCGCTTCAAGAACTTTGAAGGCAGCGCAAATATTCACCTCAACGGTGTGGTTCGTAGCCGCTTGGCGGAATTTGCTGAAGAAAACCTGTAATTGACACCGACTCACAAAGCAAAAGAGCGCTCTAATGAGCGCTCTTTTTATAACGATTCGACTGAGTTACTCAGTGCCACCCACTGTCAGTGAGTCCAGCTTCAAGGTCGGCTGACCAACACCAACCGGCACACTTTGACCTGCTTTACCACATACGCCAACGCCCTTGTCGATACTTAAGTCGTTACCGACCATAGACACTTGCTGCATTGCTTCGATACCTGAGCCAATCAACGTCGCACCTTTAACAGGGCGCGTAATTTTACCGTTTTCAATCAAGTATGCTTCGGATGCAGAGAACACAAACTTACCCGAAGTAATGTCCACCTGGCCGCCACCAAAGTTTGGCGCATACAAACCTTTCTCGACCGTCGAGATAATTTCTTCTGGCGTATGTTCACCTGGAAGCATGTAGGTGTTGGTCATGCGAGGCATTGGCAAGTGTGCATACGACTCACGACGACCGTTACCCGTTGGATTTACACCCATGAGCCGCGCGTTTAGCTTGTCTTGCATATAGCCTTTCAGCACACCATTCTCGATAAGCGTGTTGTACTGACCGTTTACCCCTTCATCATCCACATTCAGTGAACCACGAAGGTCTTTTAACGTGCCGTCATCGACGATGGTACACAGCGAAGACGTCACTTGTTGACCCATTTTGCCAGAGAAAACCGAAGATTCCTTCCGGTTAAAATCACCTTCTAGGCCATGACCTACCGCTTCGTGTAGCAACACGCCAGGCCAGCCAGAACCCAATACCACTGGCATCATGCCAGCTGGTGCTGCTTCTGCTTCAAGGTTGATTAACGCCATGCGAATCGCTTCGTCTGCGTAATGAAAAGCTTGTTTCACACCATTGCTTTCCGTTAAAAAGAAATCGTAACCGAAACGGCCGCCGCCACCAGCGCTACCGCGTTCACGTCGTTCGCCTTTTTGTGCGAGCACGCTAATAGACAAACGCACCAAAGGACGAATATCGCCTGCATAAGTACCGTCTGTTGCCGCAACAAGCATCTGCTCATGCACACCGCTGATGCTGATCGAGACTTCTTTAATCAATGGTTCTTTAGTGCGGATGTAAGCATCTAGAGATTTGAGCAATTCTGTTTTTTGCTGCTTTTCCCATTCAGCTAGTGGATTCACAGCGGCGTAGTACGCTTGGTTTTCGGTGCGTTTAAACGCTTGGACTTTACCATTCTGCCCTTGCTGAGCAATACCGCGCGCCGCCATTGCACTCTGCTTCAGGCCTTCAGGCTGGATTTGATCAGAGTAGGCAAAGCCGGTTTTCTCGCCAGTTACTGCACGGACACCAACACCACAATCAATGTTAAAAGAGCCATCTTTGATGATGCTATCTTCTAGAACCAGAGACTCATGCCAGCTGGACTGAAAGTAAATGTCCGCATAATCGATCTGGCGCGTAGCAATGCTGGCAAGCGTGTCAGCAATGTCTTGTTCTGTCAGACCATTTGGGGCAAGGAGTGCCTGTTCTATTTGGTTTGTGCTCATAGTTAGCTCTTTTATTTCCGTCTCAATTCATTTTGAAAGCGACTGTGTTGAGTCAGCGGCATATTCTGCCTTACTTGTTGGCTTTGTGACAAATCTATCTCTGTCACCAATAAGCCTACTTCATCCTGAAGCTGCTTATGGATACGTCCCCAAGGGTCAACGACCATCGAGTGTCCCCATGTTTTTCGTCCACATGGATGCGTTCCAGTTTGTCCGCTTGCCAAAATCCAACATTGTGCCTCAATCGCTCTAGCTCGCAATAATACTTCCCAGTGAGCTTGCCCCGTCACAGCGGTAAACGCAGCGGGCACCACAATGATATCCGCCCCTTCTTGACGCAATACTTTATAAAGTTCTGGGAAACGTAAATCATAACAAATGCTCAATCCAACACTGCCGATATCAGTTTCCGCAACGACTATTTGATTACCCGCCATAAACGTATCCGACTCACGATAACTACCATAACCATCGGCTACGTCGACATCAAACATATGCAGTTTGTCATAGTGAGCAATGCATTTACCGTGCGGCGGCAATACAAGTGTTGTGGTGGTGACACCTTTTGCGGTTTGAATGGGCATGCTTCCGACAATCAGCGTTAACTGGTTCTTTCTGGCGATTTCACAGAGCCGCTGTTGAATCATGCCACTGCCAAGTGGCTCTGCATGTTGATGATAAGCTTCGCGACTGGAAAATAGCACTGTATTTTCAGGAGTAAGAACAAGTTTGGCACCTTGCTTGCTCGCTAAAGCACACTGTTTTTCAATGAAGTCCAAATTCGCGTTAATATCCGGACCCGAAGTCATTTGAATAATGCCAACACGCTCCATGTGTTTCCTCCCTATTCCATTATATTCGGTGAGTTATTTGGCCTGTTCACGCAGTTTTTCTGGCAGCTTGTATTCACCTTTACTTCGCGAAATTTCTTTCACCGTTGGTGAATCTAGTGGGCCTTTCACTTCATAATTGACTTGAGTGAAGACCTCAACCACCGGAGATATCACCGTAGAGATGGCCAAGACATACAAAGCAGTTTGAGGCGCAACGGCAAACGCGGTCAGCATTGGTAGGCCTGATGTGATGTCTGGTGTGAATTTCACTTCCGCATCAACCATTCTGCTGTTCATATTAGCGATGCCGCGGATTTGCATTTCCCCTGCTAACGCATCCATTACAATATCATTGGTGATAAACACACCGTCTTGGATTTTGCCCGTTCCCGTGATCGAGTTGAATGCCATGCCTTTATCGAATACGTCGGTAAAGTCGAGCTGCATCTTACGGATGATAGAATCCAAGCTAAACAAGCCTAACAAGCGTGCCGCACCACTAACTTCACTGATCACGCCTTTACCAAATTCCGTTGAGACGTTTCCTTGCAAGGTTTGTGTCTTCATTGACCAAGGTGCGCCGTCCCATTCCATATTGGCATTGATCTCAAATGGTGCTTGTTGAATGCCTGATGTAATACCAAAGCGCTCCATAAGATCGGTGTTGTTATCACCTTTCATTTTCATGGTTAAGTTGGAATGACTACTCTCTTTCGTCAGGTCCCACCAACCACTCATATCAATGCGGTTTTTGCCGCTACTAAAGGTGATATTTTTCCACTCCAAGCGGTTCTGGCGACGCTGCAAATCAACATTCACTTTGCCCACTTTGTAGCCTTGCAGCCAAAAATCATCAATGTTCAAAGTTAAGTTTGGCATCTCAGCGTGAAACTTGCGGTCAAAATTGGTAATCAAAGGTGCGTTTTGATCTTCACTCGCAAAGATTGAGCTGCGCTCTTTGGTCATCTCTTCAAACCCTGGGATGTACAGATGCAAGTGCTCAAAAGAGACCGATAGATCATAGGGTTTCAGATAGTTAGCTTTCCCTTTAACCTCTTGACTGTCCACATCGAGTTGCCAACTCAAATTTTTCTTGCTTGCTGAAAAATCCACATCATGAAACTCAATCCCACCGAGCTGTAAGTTTGGCGTTTCAACTTCAATGCGTGTCGGCAATGGAATGGTCGGCGTTTTCATGCTTGCCAAAACAGACGATGAAGGCTTGCTCTCAGAGACCTGCGCAAGCTCAGCCCATTGGTCTAAATTCAGTTCTTCGACACGCACCGAAGCATCGTGCCCGACAATAGGACTAATCCGGAAGCCACCTTTGCCAACCATTAAATGAGTCGCAGTCAGAACCGGGACATCGCCAGCGATATCTATCTCAGTTTGATACTTCACATTTGGGATCTGTAGTCTTGCTGAAATACTCTCTTGGTTGCCGGATGCTTGCAGTTTCGCTTGCCCAGACTCGCCAATTTGTTTCGCTAAAGGATAAGGATATTGACTAGCCAGACGATTTAGCTGCGCCAGCACTTCAAGCTGATAAGTGAAACCAACATCATTGAGTTGCAAGTCAATGTCCATTTGCCACGGCGCATGGCCAGAAACAAGGTTTAACCAACGCTCACCGACATAGGGTTTGAGAGGCTCGACATCCCAATCTCCTAGTGTATTAATTGTCACGTTGTAGCCTTGCTCCGCACTCTCTCCATGGAAATCAAGAGAGATAGGCTGTTGTAATAATTCGGCCGACAAACCCGATGTGGTAACCACATCATTGTCGAAGGTGATACGCCCTGTGGCGTTTTCAAGCGTCATTGGCGGCGCTTCAACATCAACACGATTTTCTGTTAAATCGGCATAACCCCAAGCGCGAGACTCTTTCTCAAAATCAAACGGTATATTGAGTTGGAACTCAGAGTAAACGGGCCCACTCACTTGCAGCGCTGTCAATGCGGCACCGACTGAATCCACTAATGGCGTCGCCATCATGTAGTCACGGACTTCATTACCCGGCGCGCTTGCTTTCGCTTCAATCTCGATGTGTCCACCTTCTGCCAACTCAGGGATTCGCCCAGTGATACGCTTGGCATGAACGCCATTTAGTGTGGCTGATTTTGAATCCAAATACATGGCATCATTTTCAAACAGCAAGTCTAGCTGCAAATCCGTGATGGTTGGCCATGCCGTATCAAAGCTAAATTTCGCGTCTTTTAATCCAACCCAAGCTTGGAACATGCCATTATGTTCTTTGTAAGGAAAATCACCTAACTCGCCATACCACAACAATTTTGCTGTGTTCACTTTTCCACCCTGAATCGCGGTCGAAAGATAGTCGGTCAAGTCTTGCCCAAGTGCCAGAGTCGGTAGATAGCGCCATGTTTCACCCGCGTTGTAGAGATCCGCTTCGGCATAGAACGATAAAAATGGGCTTTGTTCTTTTGGAAAATCAAGACGGAATGCCCCCAAGACTTGAAGATCAGGCGTTGCTGCCGTCACTTTATCCGCCCACAAACGCCAACCCGCATCATCTTGCTGCCAGATAATATCGACTTCACCTTGTTTGATATTCAGCGGAGCTTGGAATACATCGCCGTACGGAAAGACATCATCAATGACGGTGACTTTTGCTTTAGCTTGATTCACATCCCCCGATACGCTGCCCTGTACGTGATGAAACCCGGGTAGGAGCTCCCATTGTGTCATCGCGAGTTCATCCAGTTCAGCCGAGTAGCGTAAGGTGTCTAAACCACCGTTCATTGACAATCGGACATCTTCGACCCGACCTTTCGGTGCTAGTTTGTTAATAAGGTCACTGGTCGACTCTGACTCTGGAGCCAGCTTGATGAGCGGAATGAGTGCTTCTATGTCGAGTTGAGAGAGATTAAGCATCCAGCCGTTTGGTTGCCAATCAAACGCGACGTCTAGCTCTGGCCAAGGGGTATTATCGGTTCTGATCTGAAGTGAGTGACCATTTACTTTCCAGCCTTGTTTATCTGGTCGAAGATTGAAAATTCCAGACTCAATAAACAGCTCATGATGTCCATCTTCATTCCACACCAACTCGGAAGGCAGCAATTCAACATAAGCATCATGCGGTTGGCTATGTTTGAGCGTTAGCCAAGTATTTAAGCTGACTTTACCCGACTCTGCTCCTGACTCTTCTTGCATGTAAGTGGTCAGCCAAGGTGTGACCGAGACATCTTGAGCACTCACGTAAAACTCACCAGATACATCGCGCAACGAGCCATGATCTTTAAAGTTAGCGCTTACTAACAATGAGTTCAGGCGAACATCGGCAATGCTAACCGTGCCTTCGGCTACGTGACGTTTCCCTTGATTGCTCCAACGAAGCTGCTCAATATCTAAACGGCGAGTTTCACCAGACACCGACTTATACCAAATCCGTGAATCGCTAATAGTGAAGTCTTCGAACTGACGTAAAAGAAGTGAGTCGAGTTGGTCAATGAGTTTCACTTCGCTCTTATCCACTTCAGGCTTCGGATCTTGACGATGAGAAGTCGGCAGAATGTCTACCGTGTGAATGTCTAAAGCGAGGTTATGAATGGTAAGGTCTGCAACTACAGGTTTAAGTTGAAAAAGAGATTGAATAAGGTCGAACTCAATTTGGACTTCTTCAACAGCGAAGCGTGCATCTTGCACGTTTGGTAGATTTGCCTCTAAACCCAGTAACGCAATTGAGGGATGATTATTGCGCCACGTCCCTGCGACATTAGCAATAGAAACGTCAAAACCTGTGCCTTGTTTGACCCAGGTTTTGATCTCATCTTGGAAATGGTTAAGTTGCGGCAGTGTGACGCGAAGCGTGGTTACTAATATGGCTAATAACACCAATACAGTAACTAAACTCCACGCACAAAAACGCCCAAAACGGTTAACACCAGAATTCACAAATGTTCCAAATTACATCATTACGACGTCAAACTGTTCCTGAATGTACAGGGGTTCAGCCTGAACTCGCACTTGCTTGCCAATAAATACTTCGAGCTCTGCCAACGCATGAGACTCATCGCCCAATAGCGCTTCAGCAACAAACGGCGATGCGTACACGACAAAATTATCGGCGTCGTAAGCACGGTTCACACGAGTAATCTCGCGTAATATCTCAAAGCATACGGTTTCGACCGTTTTCACGCTGCCACGGCCTTCACAAGTAGGACAGCCAGAACACAAGATATGTTCAATACTTTCTCGTGTGCGCTTGCGCGTCATTTCAACTAAGCCAAGCTGGGTAAAGCCGTTGATGTTGGTTTTTACTCGGTCTTTCGCCAGCGCCGTTTCCAGTGAGGTAAGTACTCGCTGACGATGCTCTTCGGATGCCATATCGATAAAATCAATAATGATGATACCGCCGAGGTTACGTAAACGTAGCTGACGCGCAATAGCTTGCGTTGCCTCTATATTGGTATTGAAGATAGTCTCTTCGAGATTACGACGACCAACAAATGCACCCGTGTTGATGTCGATGGTGGTCATGGCTTCGGTTTGATCGATGATCAAATAGCCGCCCGATTTTAGCTCGACCTTGCGCTCTAAAGAACGCTGAATTTCGTTTTCGGTGTCGTACATGTCAAAGATTGGCTTGTCACCTTCGTAAAGCTCAAGCTTATCTGTTAACTCCGGTACATACTCAGAAGTGAATTCTTTCAGGTTCTCGTATTCAAGGCGGGAGTCGACCATGATCTTATCGAGCTCTGTGCCAACAAAGTCACGCAGAATGCGTTGAGCTAAGCCGAGTTCACCGTAAAGTGTTGAACGCGTTTTGTATTTTGAGCGACGCTCCATGACTTTTAGCCACAAACGCTTTAGAAATGCCGCATCTTGAGATAGCTCTTTTTCATCAGCGCCTTCTGCCGCGGTACGAATGATAAAACCACCGTGCTCATCGCAGTAATGGTTCACCACCTTTTTCAAACGCTCGCGCTCTTTTTCACTTTCAATACGCTGCGAAACACCGACATGGCTGGCCCCCGGCATAAAAACAAGATAACGCGAAGGTAAGGTGATATCCGTCGTTAAACGCGCACCTTTTGTGCCGAGCGGATCTTTGACCACTTGCACAACAATGTCTTGTCCCTGGCGTACCAGCTCAGAGATATCACGGACTTGAAACTGCTGTTTTTCGTTTTCTGCCACACATTCGGTATGAGGAACAATATCTGACGCATGTAAAAATGCCGCTTTATCTAAACCAATGTCGACGAAAGCCGCCTGCATACCTGGTAACACTCGGCTTACTTTGCCTTTGTATATATTGCCCACAATACCGCGACGCGATTCGCGCTCGATATGTATTTCTTGTAGTACTCCACCTTCAATCATGGCCACACGAGTTTCACTCGGGGTCACGTTAAGCAGCAATTCTGCACTCATGTGCACACCTCAAAACAATTATAAAAATTCTTGAATTAGCTGATCGGTTTCGAACAAAGGTAAGCCTACTACAGCGTGATAACTGCCTTCGATTCGGGTGACAAATCGCCCTCCGAGTCCCTGAATACCATAACTTCCAGCTTTATCGCATGGCTCTCCTGACTGCCAATATTGTTCGATTTCTTCGTGAGTCAGTGGTTTGAACCACACGTCAGTGGTAACGACCACTGAATGTTGTTGTTCCGATGATACAACGCTCACCGCAGTCATCACTTGATGACGACGACCCGATAAGTCAGTAAGCATACGCTTTGAATCTTCAAAACTTTTTGGTTTTTCTAGCACACGGTCATCGCATACTACGACCGTATCAGAGCCCAATACAACGGAATCAGGCTTAGCCAACGCTAAGCCTGCCTGAGCTTTTTCCAAAGAAAGACGCAACACGTAATCTCGTGCTTGCTCATGAGCCTGTTTGGCTTCCTCAACATCAGGCAATACGATCTCAAAATCATAACCCAGTTGAGCAAGCAGCTCTTTTCTTCTCGGAGAACCCGATGCGAGAACGAGAGATAAGCTTTTCTTCACCGCTTTACCTTACGTGCCATGCACGACGAACTCGTCGCATTAATAAAAACATCCATGGCCAAAGTATACAGTTTATTGCCGCCGTCCACAGAGATAATGGATTAAATACTACGTCCTGGTTCAAATATTCCCCACAGAATATCAGAACTTCCAATAACGCAGTAAAAAAGGCAATTAAAATCGACTGTTGCCACAAAGCCATGTTGCGAATCAACAGGAAATTCAGCGCCACGAGGTAGATAACGATCGACATCATCATGCCACGAATTCCAAGCGTTGAGCCGATCAAGATATCCCACAATAAGCCCAACACTAGCGCAGTTCCGACGTTCACTCGGTGTGGTAGTGCCAACACCCAATAACACGTGACAAGGAACAACCATGACGGACGTAACACATCTAACACACCTGGCCATGGAATGGTTTGCAGTACCAGCGCAACGAAGAAACTGACGCCAATCACCATTCGGCTACTCAATACATTATTGGCCATCGGTTACCTCTTGTTCTTGCTCTAACCCTTCATCTACATTGGACCGCAGTACTTTGTGTTGACGGTCTTCATTCGGCCAAATCAGCAGTAGGTAGCGTAAGCGATCAAACTCCACAACCGGCTCAGCCTTGATTGAAGCGAACTCTTGACGCGTATCGTGATCCACATTGGTAACCGTCGCGACTGGGTATCCCTCAGGGTAAATACCACCTAAACCGGATGTCACCAATAAATCACCAACCTGAATATCTGTGCTGGTTGGAATGTGCTCCAGTTGGATTTCATCCATTTCACCATTGCCCGATGCGATCACTCGGATATCATTGCGGATCACCTGGACAGGAATTGCATTTTTCGCGTCCGTTAGCAGCAGAACACGTGCGTTGTGCGCTGCGACAAACGTAACCTGACCAACGATGCCTTTCTCGTTGATAACAGGCTGACCAACGTAAACACCATCAATACGGCCTTTATCGATCACCACTTGATGACGATAAGGTGAAGTATCCACCGCCATTACTTCTGTCACGACTTTCTTTTCATCACGGACAAATGAAGATCCTAACAACTTACGTAGGCGTTGGTTTTCTTCTTTATATTGGTCGAGCAAGATAAGCTCGCTTTTCAGGCGTAGCACTTCTCGCTTTAAGCTGCGATTGCCTTCAACCAATGCCTGATGAGAATTAAAACGTTCAAATACGCCATCGAACATACTACGAGGCAAATTCGCTGCGTACTGAATCGGTGCAACCATACTGTTTAGTAGGTATCGAACGTTGGAAAACGTATCTAGACGACTATCGGCCAGCATTAAGCTCGCCGACACGATGACAGCAAAAAACAGACGTAATTGCAGAGACGGACCTCTGCCGAAAATCGGTTTCATCTTGTTTTTGACCTGATTGCTTCCATGATTATTGAGCCTTACTTGGCACCTAAAAATACTTTTAGGTATGGAGCATGTTTGAATTACAGAGAGAGCAGAAATGAAGGTGAAGCCCGACATGAGCTTCACCTAAACCTTTATTCTTCAGAGAACAGATCGCCACCGTGCATGTCGATCATTTCTAGAGCTTTACCGCCACCACGAGCCACACACGTTAGTGGATCTTCCGCGATAACCACAGGAATACCAGTTTCTTCCATTAGCAGACGGTCTAGGTCTTTAAGTAGTGCACCACCACCGGTTAGTACCATACCGTTTTCAGAAATGTCTGAAGCAAGCTCTGGTGGGCACTGTTCTAGTGCAACCATGACTGCTGATACGATGCCAGATAGCGGCTCTTGAAGCGCTTCTAGGATCTCGTTTGAGTTCAAGCTAAAGCTTCGTGGCACACCCTCTGCAAGGTTACGACCGCGAACTTCAATCTCTTGAACTTCATCACCTGGGTAAGCAGAACCGATTTCGTGTTTGATCTTTTCAGCCGTTGCTTCACCAATCAAGCTGCCGTAGTTACGACGTACGTAGTTGATCACAGCTTCATCAAAGCGGTCACCACCGATACGTACAGACGATGAGTAAACCACACCGTTTAGAGAGATAACGGCAACTTCAGTTGTACCACCACCGATATCGACCACCATTGAACCTGTCGGCTCAGATACGCGTAAACCAGCACCAATTGCCGCCGCCATTGGCTCGTCGATTAGGTAAACTTCACGGGCACCAGCACCAAGTGCTGATTCACGAATTGCGCGACGCTCAACTTGGGTAGAACCACAAGGAACACAAACAAGAACACGTGGGCTTGGCTTTAGGATGCTGTTATCGTGCACTTGCTTGATAAAGTGCTGAAGCATTTTTTCGGTTACGTAGAAGTCAGCGATTACGCCGTCTTTCATTGGGCGGATAGCGGAAATGTTGCCAGGTGTACGACCAAGCATCTGTTTTGCTGCGTGACCGACTGCAGCAACGCTTTTTGCAGAACCTACACGATCTTGACGAATAGCAACTACAGAAGGTTCATCAAGGACAATTCCTTGCCCTTTTACGTAAATTAGAGTGTTGGCTGTACCTAAATCGATAGATAGATCGTTAGAAAACATGCCACGAAGTTTCTTAAACATACTCTTCGCTCATCCTGCAAAAATATAGAAGACAAAAATTGCTCTAAATGTACCAATGCCTCGCTGTCACAGCAAGGTATTGGTACACAAACATGAGCAGAAAGCCTCAATTTCTTGCAGTTTCCTAACTTAAGGGCAAAAACCTAAGTTGTTACTGTCCGGTTAACCCTGGCTCACCACGGTAAATCACACGGTCATTACCACGGTGAATACCGAAGGTGACGACGGAGGATGGGTTTTCTTCACCAGCTTTCTTATTGTCCCAGTTGTACTTGAGCCAAGGGACATTGCTTCCATTCGAGTCGAGCCCTAGCCAAACTTCTGTTTGCTGACGAACCGAAGATTGACATGTAGCTAAGTCTTGTTGGGCTTTAATTTTCCGTGTTTTTCCTCCAGAAACAGTAGCATTCCCCTCTAAAAGAACTGAACAATCAGTTCCATCAGCAGGCCAAATTGGTGTTTGTTTCTGAATGAAGTTAATCACTGAGGTATTGTTATCTTCTGCATTAGTTACAAAACGCTCACCGTTCCAAAATTCCACAGAAAGAGGAACTGTCAACTTCTGCCCTTGATATCCCCCCACGTCAGATAACATCATTCGCCCAAACCTAACGGGAGGTTGGCTAGGAAGTACAGCAGATACACTGTAGCTCTCGGAAGAACTATTTTTAAATCTAACAGGGTCTTTACCCGATATTTCAAGACTAAACTCTGTAGCTTTTGAGAGTCGATCATTTGTGTTGAAAGGTCCATTTTCGTCAAGGGGCTTAGTCACATATGCAAAAGCGTCCTGCAAATACCACTGTGAAGTCTCCGATACATCGGGGTTCTCTCGCCAATCACCTAGCGATGTATCAAGAATTAAACTGTTTGATACTTTTCCATCCCCCTGAACGGCAAGCTTAGCTTGATAACCGCCATCAATTAAGTGGTAGTTTTTCAATGGCGCACTACTGCCCATACCGTAGGGGAGTATCGATACTTCTGCCAAATCGAAATTCTGTCCCATATACGAAATGTTTCCTTGATTTTTTGGCGCATCCCATTTCGTTGAATTGATCACAAAGCTATCAGGATAAAAGCGCCCTATCTTACGAGAACCTTTGACCCCTTTATCTCCATCAACTTCTATTGAAGAATAAAAAGCCCCAGTTTCCAAGGCAGACAAACTTATGCTTCCAACCTCTGAATAGGCTAGATCGGAAAAAACATAGCTATAGGCCATTTTTTTATCATCAGACACATTGCGTACCAATGTGCCACTCAAGTTGCCTAAAATACCACCGACTGGAGAATCGAGCGTATACGATAACTCAGCAGACGCCTCAGATAAAAAGTAATTGTGGGTTAACTGTTCTTGCTCGCTACACTCTGGGCTATTGTATTTTAGCGGTGCGACTCGAACAGAAAAGAGCTGACCAGCGGCAACAAAAGCATTACCACTCTTACTGTTACCATTTGCGGAAACATACTCACCTTCAGTGCTCTGAGGGCAAACAGAAAACTTCCATGGACGCGATTTAACAGAAAACTCCCCACTTAAGATACCGCCGTCGATTTGACATTCTTTTGTATCGGGGTCTTTTAGCTCATCAAAACTATCACAATCAAACTCTGAATCCTTTAGGGTTATCGTTGCTTCCCCTGAATCCGTAAACGTAACTGAAGATTTTGCTAGGCCGTCCTTAAAATCTAGACCAGACAGCGAGATAGAACCGGATTGATTCGCTGATGGCATTGTAATTAGAGAAGATACATCATCACCCTTTAATGAATGATTATATTTGAGCACGACCGGAGAAGACGGATCTGACGATGGCGGACACGCAAGTACTCGAACATCTATATCAACAGGTTTGTTTGCAATCATTGAAATAGCAGAGTTATCCCATTCATCTTGATTGCTAGACTTGATATCAAATTTATAAGGGACAAAACTAAAATCGACACTTTTTGAATTATCAGTATCTTCTAGAAGCATGGCTTTAAGCTGATAACGTGTTTTAGCCAAATTAGCATCAAAGTTGTCCACCTTCGCGCTAATCGTAAGCTCGCCATTACGATTGCTTATAAACTTACAACGATCTGCACTACTCGTTATCGAACAAGCATTCCCGCTTCCAACTGATGCTTCTAAAGTAAATGCAACACTATCAGCATCAGGAATAGAAATAATGACTTCTAAACTTTCACCAACAGAGTTGTTTTGAGTAAGGATATCGAATGTTGGGGTGTCCTCGCCACACATCAACGCCAATTGAGTACTTGGCGTTATACCAAGCTCATAGCTATTAACTGGTGCTAGGCAACCTGATGACCGAATTATTTGGGAATGACTATCGAGCTTAATATCCTTTGTCGTCAATGCCCCATAAAACTGAACATTAGAGGTTAGGTATGTGTTACTTTCGTTATAAACCATACCAATAAAAATAGCATTGCTATCCATCTTAAATGGTACCGAACCATTTAACGAACTGTCTTTATGTACATTTATCCTTAAATAGCTGTCATCAGCAAACCAACCGCCATTTTTAACCAAGTCTAGAGAGCTAGATCTATAAATTTCAGGATTTTTAGATGTATTGCTTTGCATTACATCGTCAGAAACAGTGCCAATAAAACTTGCACTTGTCATATAAAGTTTCTTAGTATGGATAACAACCTCTTCACCCTCAGGCACCACTATGGCGCTCTTCCCATTCATGGATATTGATTCAAACCAGTAGGTTCCGTTTTTTAAAATGAGGGTACCACCTTCTTGAATATTAACACTTTTGTATTCCGCGCTACCGCTCAATTCCTTACTTTGGGTATAACCGGTGTATCCAGCTAAATTCAGCGAATTAGCCCCCCCTAAAAAAGCACCCAATGCTTCTTTAGGCTGTATCATCCCTGCATCTCCAACACAGGCTTGCCCATCACAGACTTTCATTGTTTGGGGGTTTGCAACTGATATATTATTCTGTTCAAAGCCAACGAGTCGTTCTCCAGAACTATTTTTTTTTGTACCTATGATTTTAACTGTTGCATTTTGAATACTTAGCGTCCCGTTACCATCGATGATATTATCCTGATCATCATACTCAGCCCAGGTTTGCAAAGGGGAAGTAAAAACTGAACAAATAGGGTTAGGGTTAGCCTTTTCAAACATAAACCAGCCAACTTGCTCATCAGTATGCCCTCTTTCTTTATCTCGCTGCATATCCTCTTCATTAATAAGTGCGACACTTGAAGTTCTGACATCGCATCGACGCAGCCAACCGCCATTGTTACCTTTACGAGAGTTCTTGTTGGCCACTAGAACAGGTGGTTCATCGAAAACTACACCTTCAGGAAAATCGGTGTAAACCTTACACCCATCCAAGACTGGAGAAATAACTGGGTCATCCTTTTTCAAAGTGTATTCCGTCTCACCGTACCCCAACCAAAACTTCAAACCATCCTTAAACCCCTCCCCTTGTCCTGCAACAAAAGCAACGACTTCGGGCTCAGAAACAGGGTTAAAGCTGACATCTAGTTTTTTGTTTCGTAATGTTTTATAAACCTCGGATTTATCTAAGGCAATAACAGCACTCCTTAGTGTTACATCACGAGCCAAAGCTGTTGCCCAATGCTCTGAGATCCCAATATCTTTGTTACTTGTCGTTTGAGTTTGAACTAACACGCCTGGCGTTTTAGTAAAACCTCCTGATAAACCAAAGTCAGAAAAGTTAATTTCAATGCCATCATTTTGCTCGGTCTCATTACAGCCATTCTTCTTGCAACTATAATGTGATGCCACACCGTCCCCGATATAGTCATCCCCAGCTCCAATAGGAAGGGTTCCTGACACAATTTTCGAGCCATTTTCAAGCTCGAGGACACCTTGCTCAATGGCAAAGTAGTCAATTTTACCTACTGGTGTTTTATCCTTATCAATAAAATCAACATCATCATCAGCTTTATCAGCCGGAGCAAAATCTTGATAAATTGTGGCTTCTGATCTGGTTACGTCCTTTACTCCGACGGTAGATGGATATTCTGTAATCCTTTCCCCATCATCTCTAGACGTTAAATTTGCATCAATAACGGGCATAACAAAGACTAGGGGTACCGTATTAAATTTTTTATCGAATTTGATTGTACATTCAGTCCCAGAAGAGCAATCAATCGTGCCAAATTCAAATTTAGGAGAACGATTAATAATGTTAGGATGTTCTGTATTTTCGTGACAACTTAAGGACGTAATTCTCGGAGAGGATGACGAAAGAGCAATATTAGCGCCATTCAATGACGTAAAATCAGCTTCTTCACTCTCAACGAACTCCCAATCGGTTCCAGATTTGATGTAATACGTTGCTAATCCAGCTTTGTGGGCTTCAGCATTTTCAGGATCATAAAAAATCCAAACTTCATAGTCTTCGTTTTTCAACACTTTATTATCAGCAAATATCGCGCTTGCCTTTTCACTTAGTGCATCTGTCCAGAAAACGATTGTTTCCGAGGCTCCATTTTTCTTTTTTGCCGTAACGGTTTCAGACATCTCAGCATTGGTTATTTTAAATTTTATGTCCCACGAATCTTTGTTACTTTTAACGTTACAACTTTGACTGGCCCAAGAGATGCTAGAAAAGAGCAACAATGTAATCATCACTAGTATTTTTTTACGAATCATATAATTCATTCCTTAACCCAAACCTCTTGTTGTCGCTGTACTTGTGCAACCCCGGAACCACAAACTGCTGTGGCTTGCACTCTAAAAAGAGATTCAGCTTCAGAGGTACCTGCGTTAAAGGTACCGATATTTGAACATGTCATAGTATTGATTCGGCAACCCGATCCTTGTGTAATCTGTGTAGGAGGAGGTGTATTCCCGTTTTCAATCTTAGAGCAAACATCAGTGATGACCGAGCCATCTGTGTTTAATGGATAAAGCTGAGTTAGTGCCCACTCATTGGCAGATTGAGCAACAAACCAAGCTTTGGTACCCAAAAAATTTCTCGTTAATGTACTTTGGTTTGACCAACTTACTCTCATCAAAGAAGCAGCTAAGTACCCCATCACAATGATGACAAACAACACGACGATCAGAACACTACCTTGTTGGACATTTCTACGGAACATTGAGCACCTGCACGTCTTGTTGGTAAACACTACGCTCCCCGTTTTGAGTGAACTCTAAATTGATGTGTACAAGACCACCACGTTGCAGCGTTGGTTCTAGATAGTGCATATCACTTACAGAAGTATCGACACTATCCGCGACCGTAATTCCATTGCGCGTGATTTGCTTGTTCTCGAAGCAGTAACGTACTTCAGACTTATCTTGATAGATGTAATGACGACTCGAAATAGAAGAGCCACCAATAGTACTTGCTGCATCACTGACAACAAACACACCATCTCTTTTATCTAAATTACCAACATCCAAACTCTGCGAAGAAGAAGGCTGTAAGTCTTCATAGCGATTTGGATTAATCACCATCCAACGATTCGCTGGAATAGGATTCAATGTAGAGTCATTGCCTAACAGAAACTCTAAGTTGTTATTCGTCAGCGTGTAAAAACCGGAATATTCAATCGGCATAAACTCCAAGCAATTGGTAGCTCCGGTAGGTACATGAAAGCTGTTTGGGACTGCGTGACGAATTTCTCGCGACATTTTCTCTAGCACAAACTGGGCTTGAGTTTGCATACGTTGTCGGTCAACTGTATATGCATAACCTTTCATACCAAGCTGAACATAACCCGCAATACCCAGCATGATAAAACTCCCGATCACAATGGTGACGATCATTTCCATTAAGGTAAAACCACGAGCTTTCATCAGTAGTTCCCTCTTATGGCAGTGAGTGTTAATGGCTGAGTGTTGCTCGCAAAAATAGTAATAGTGATTTTTTTATAGTTAGTGATGCCTGTCGTTTTCGCCGCAGATAAGTTGTCGTACGCAACTCCGACCTCAACACGGAAATTGCGATATTTATCTTCACCGCTCTTTCCTAATACATCAGCAATACTCCCACGCTTCGCACTTTGGCACTGACCTATTGTCGTCGGTGTACTCCAACAACCTATGTAATCATCCACGTCATTAAAAGTACTCGGATTATTAGAAATTTCGCCATATTTTGTATCGACACCCAATGTTGCCGAACAACCGTTAGAGGGGTTATCTGGATGAGGGTTAAAACTAGGCTCCTCACAACGAATAACTCCACCATCAAAATCACTCCACTGGTCAAAGCCACGTGCCAATATTTGCGACATAAAACCCTGCCCTAAGGCTGCTGCACGCATTTGATAATGAGGCATTGCTGAATCACGAATTTGAGGAACTAAAAAAGACGTAAATGCTACCATCGCAATCCCCATAAGAATGATGGCAATGATCATCTCAATAAGCGTCATACCAATATGCTTTCTCATGAACATGCTCCCTCCGAAACATAACCTTGAGGGTTAATCAATACTCGGCACTGGCTTTGGCTGTTTTTATCTTGAATAAGAATAGAAATACCAGCAGAAGAAACATTGAGAGGATTACCCAATAGATCAAATTCAATGGGACTAGAGGCACCATTAATAATAGAAAACTGTGCTGAGTTATCGACAACAACATCGCTTCGAGCATCTCGTTCCTTACTAGCCAGATTGCACGCTGCACTAGATCCTATACAAGTACTCGTAATCGATAGACAAAAGTTTGTGTAGCTAGAGTCCTCTCCAGCTTTGTAGCTACTGGGTAGACATCTTTCAGGATAAGGCTTGTTTGGGATGCTGATATTCGACTGCATACGATTCACCTGCACTTGGCGAATCACAGAAATCACGCGTTCTTGTAATGCATATGCAGAGAAATTGCCAGATCCCATAAAACGGCTGGCTGCAAAAAGTGAAAGGATAGAGAGGAGAACAATCACGAGGATTAACTCCATTAACGTGAACCCTAATGCAGAGCTGCGAATTTTCATAACCCAACCTTAGGCTTAGAACAAGCGAGATAAGTATACGATGAAATTATGAGATTAATGATAGGTTTATAATTTTTCGATTCGAAGTGTGAACAGACGAACAAATAACCAATGTCTAGTTATTTTGCCCTTTTGAACGACCAATTTCTTCTTCAATTCGATCGTAAGTTTCTTTATTGCTCAGCGTTTCAGAAACGTGCTCGGCGGTCTGCTTGGTTTGCTCCCACTTCGCTTCGTAAGTTTCTGGCTCGAAGCTGATAAATCTTGGTAATACCACATAACCGATCACACCTAAGATAATCAGCACAACCACAAACTCTATCGCACTAAGACCCGATGTTTTACGCATATGTACTATTCCGAGATTAATCAAAATAAAGAGATAAAGGCCAGACTAGCTGGCCTTTGACTGAATCTTTAGCTTAAGCCTTGTCATTACATGCAGCAGTTACAACGCTATCTTTACCAGGTGTCACAACTTTAACCGTTGCAGCAGCACTTGATGTTGCTTGAGAGTACTCAACACACTTTTTAGTGTATTTTTCAATACCGAAGTAAATCTTAGTATCAGCGTTTGTATCACCAGTTTTTTCAATAAAATCTTTACCAGAACCAACACCATCTACAACTTTCTCAATGTCGCTTGCTGCTTTAGGGTAACCATAAGCAACTCCAATAGTATCGGTACCAACAGAAATTGAACTATCAGAAGAAGTCTCTACACCTGCAATTGCAGACTTACCATACACAATACCAGATGCACCTGTAATAGCGCCTTTAAGACCTTCTAATGTCGAATCACGAGCATCATCTTGCAGGTTAAGGAAACGTGGTGCTGCAGTTACCGCTAGAATACCTAGGATTACAATTACCACTACCAATTCGATAAGGGTGAAACCACCTTGTCTTTTCATTGTTTACTCTCTCTATGTAAGCATGCAGTACAACTGCAAAGTTTCGTTTAGGTCACGCGACCATTTTGGATATTGTCAAAACGGTTTGGGGCAGCAACCTTCACTAAAACTGACCGTGAAGTGGATACTGTATCTACCGCTTGAGCAGAATGACGATTCGCCATTATTCAGTTCATGCTGCAATGAGAAAAACACATTATTGTTTACCCACGATTACAGCCTGTTACTTATGGTAATGATTGCATTATACCGACTTTCATTACCAATTATAGTAATTAGGTGTCAAAAAATTCACTCCGCCGACATTTCGACGTCTATTTTCAGTTGATTAGCAGTTGAGATAACTACAATCGACTGACCATTTTCATAAGTGTAGTGACAGACATAACGATCAGTTTTGATGGCTCCACTGATATCTATTAACTTGTTGGTCATTATTTTACGTTGGGGGTAATGCACCGCTAGCCAATAACCACAATCTAATACACCTTGCTGAGTAAAGGGAGACACTAACCCGCCCTCAGTCATAGTAAGGTTTAAGCCATCTATCAGCATATGTTCTGGCTCGCCTTGTACTAGCCAAGCTTGACGATAACGCTGAACACTATCTTGCATCCAAACTCTCGCTAACTTCGCTCCAGTTACTTGTGCTTGCTCGGTCACAGGACGTAATTTGACCGCCAAACCCACCGCCATAATCGTAGCAATAACCCCAAACACAATAAGCGTTGCTCGGCTTTGATTTTCAACCACGCATTAGCCGCCTTTGATGATGTCGAGCATTCCCCACATTGGTAGGAAGATACCCAATGCCAGCACCATGACCATGCCTGCGACAATCACCAAAAGTAATGGTTCTATTCTTGCGGTCAGTGTTTTTAGATCGTAATCGACTTCTCGATCGTAAAAATCCGACACTTCCAGCAGCAGCTCATCAATACGACCAGTTTCTTCACCTACTGCAATCATCTGAATCACCAATGGGGTGAATATTTTACTGTTGATGGCCGTCACTGAAATGGTGCTACCCGCTTCAATCGCGGACTTCATCTCAAGAATTCGGTTTTCTAAAAAACGGTTCCCTAAGGCTTCCCCGGCCAAAGCCAAAGACTGGTTAAGTGGCACCCCTGATTTCAGCATCAACGAAAAGGTTCTGGCAAAACGAGAAAGCTGCGCACGATTAACGATATCGCCTACAATTGGCAGCCGAAGCCGAAACTTATCGAACTTCTCCCGACCATCAGCCGTCGCCACCCACGCTCTGAACACCGTAAACGCGCCAATCATTGCCACAACCAGCAACACCCAATAATTAACAAAGAAATTAGAAGTCGCGATCAAAATACGCGTCGGCAATGGTAGCTCCACCCCAAAGCGCATGAACATCGATGCAAACTCAGGGATCACCAAGATATTCAATACAAACATGGCAATGGTGATAAAGATAATGACAAACGTCGGATAACGCATCGCCGCTTTAATGCGTTTACGAGTCTCAAGTTCCTGTTCGTAGTAATTCGCCAGTTGCAATAGCGCTTGGTCAAGCCGACCCGTATTCTCACCGACGTTGATCATAGAAACGAACAGTGGGCTGAATACTTTACTGTGTTGCTGCATCGCAGAAGACAAACCTCGGCCATTACTCAGTTCAGAAACGACATCTTCTAGCGCCTCTTTAAGCTGTTTGTTTTCGCAATTTTGCAACAAGCCACGCATAGAGCGCAGCAAAGGTACGCCAGCTTTAGTCAAACTAAACAACTGGCGAGAGAAAAGAATAATTACTTCCAACGGAATAGCAGGCACAAACAGCTTAGATAAGCTCACTTGGCTTTTTGCCGACTCTTTCTCTAAACGTACATTGAGCGGGATGACTCCTTTATTCATCAATGCTTCCGCCGCAGCTTCTGAGTTCACTGCTTCGATTTTGCCGTTAGTGGATGAGCCGTCTAGCGTGCGGCCTTGATAACGAAAAGTTGGCATTCACTTACCTATATGAAAATGGGATCAGTCTTACCAGAAGCATCACCCTCACCTAGGGTCATCACTTCATCCAAACTGACGGTGCCTTGTAGCGCCAGTTCCATTGCAGAAGCAAGCAGTGGCTTATAGTTTTCTGAGCGGCGCGCGGCTTGCGCAAAGCCAACCGCATCATTGGCGCGCAATTTATCCATCATCTCTTGCTCAAGTTCGAGCATTTCAAACACACCGATTCGGCCTCGATAACCAGTCAAGTTACAGTTTTGGCAACCTGCGCCTTTATAAAAAATGGTGCTAACTTGATTTGGGAAACGCCCAGCTAACCACTGCTGACGAGACTCATCTAAGTGGTCTTCTGTTTTACAATCTGGGCAAACTCGGCGCACAAGACGCTGCGCCACCACGGCTCTGACTGCACTAGCAACCAAGTAACCCGGCGCACCCATATCGATCATACGTAACGCACTGTCGACAGCATCGTTGGTGTGGAGAGTACTCAATACTAAGTGACCCGTTAGTGCAGCTCGCAGACCAATTTCTACCGTCTCTTGATCACGCATCTCACCAACAAGAATGATGTCTGGGTCTTGACGTAAAAAGGTTCTCAGAACACGCGAGAAAGTTAGATCGATCTTACTGTTAACCTGTACCTGAGTGATGCGAGGCAGACGATATTCAACCGGGTCCTCTGCTGTAATGATCTTTTTCCCAGGTTCGTTGAGCTCACTCAATGCGCCGTAAAGCGTGGTGGTTTTACCTGAACCTGTCGGCCCGGTAACCAAAATCATGCCGTGCGGACGCGCCAACTGTCGACGTAAGCGAGCAAGCAAGTCTGGCGGCAAGCCCGACTCTTCTAACGGACGCAAACCTGCGGACTGGTTAAGCAGACGCATTACCACAGATTCTCCGTACTGCGTTGGTAACGTCGACATACGAATATCAATTGATTGGCCACGAACTTTGATATTGAATCGGCCATCTTGCGGCAAGCGCTTTTCAGAAATATCTAGGTGTGCCATCAACTTCAGTCGAAGAACCAAAGCCGATGCAATATTCACTTCATTTAAGAGCGTTTCATGCAATACGCCATCAATACGCTGGCGCAAACGCAACACTTGATCGTCTGGCTCAATATGAATATCCGAAGCTCCAACCTGTACCGCATCTTCAAACATGGAATTAACCAGCTTTACAACGGTAACCTCTTCACTATCGGCTTCATCAATACCGTAATCAAAGCTTTGTACATCTTTATGCTCTTCATGCAGCTGCTCAGCAAAGGAGGCGATCTCTTTAGTACGGCGGTAATAGCGGTCAAAGCTTGAAATGAGCTGACGCTCTGAAGCCACAATGAACTCAAGGTTGTATTGGCCCAACAAGTTCATCAATGATTCTTGGATGAACAAATCCGCTGGGTCACTCATAGCAACGCGCAGTGTGTCCCCATTTCGAGCAACGACCATCGCACGTAAGCGACGTGCGTGTACCTCAGGTAAAATCTGCACGGCTTCGGCATCCACAGGCGCACGCCCAAGATCGATCAGTGGCAAACCAAGCTGCTGAGACAAGAAGTCCAACATTTGCTTTTCGGTAATAAAACCAAGGTCAATTAACGCATCCCCTAGCTTCTGCCCGGTACTGCGTTGTGCGTTTAGTGCTTGCTGGATTTGTTCTTCAGAGACGATACCTTCCTCAACCAGAAGATCGCCCAAGCGTTTTCTCAACTGAATTTTCATTGTGCGCTCTCCAACTCTTTCAAGATGCTCAAACGGTCACGGATAAATGCTTGCGATTGATTCGAAATGCCAACTTTACCCAGAGCTTGGTTGTAAGAGTTAATCGCGGCAGTAAAAGCCAGGGCGCGCTCTTGTTGAATAGCCAAACCTAACCACCAGCGCGCGTTTTCCGGCTCACGCTGAGTGAGGAGTTGATAGCTCTCAAGCGCAATGTCATTTTGCTTGTGTTTTTGTGCCAATGCCGCACGCATCGCCAAGTAATCTCGACTTGGTACTGGAGGCAAATGAACAAGCGGGCTCAGCGCCGCTTCAGGTTGATTAGCTTTCACTAACAACTTAGACAAGGCCAAGCGGAGTACTTGGTTGTTCGTATCTAGGTTGATGCCTTCTTGAATAATCTCATATGCTTTACGCGTGTCACCTTTACCAAAGTACAACGCTGATAACTTTTGACGCGTGTCTGCATTCATTGGCTCATAACGCAACGCCTCGGCATAAGCCGATAACGCTGTTTGCATATCGTTAGCATCGAGTGCCTTTTCCGCTCGACTAACAGCCTTAAGGGAAAGCTGACGATGTGTAAGCTCAACCTGCTCAATACTCATTGAACTGTTTTCTGCTGTCGTGTGGGTTACGTGATCGTATTGTTCCTCGCTCGGCATCGTTGCTAACTGCGCGAGTAAAACTGAATCATCAGAGGCGATATTTATCTCAGCTCTTGGCGTGAACCTATCAGTCTCTTGCATGTGAAGCTGTTGCGTTACCGGCTGTGTGGTTGGTTTAGTGTAAACCACTTGAGTTGTATCGGGCGTCATTTTACTCGTTGGCGAGTGAGTGCGCTCCGATGAAACAATTGGTGAGACATTCACAGACGACAGTGGCATAGCGTCGGTTTGAAACTGTGATAGCTCGCCTGAAGGGACAGGACCGCGAGAGACCGCCCAGCTACCAACCGCAAGGCTTAACGAAAAACCGGCGACAAGCCAAAGCCAAGGTTTACTGCGTGAGACACTTGGAATCTCCGCACGAGTAAGCTCTGACGGCGATGTTTTTTCAGCAAGTTCTGATAATGCTTTATTGATGGCACTCAAGGTTGACTCCATCCCCAAAATACGGGTGTTTTAAACTTAGGTTTACGGGCATCAAACGTATCGTGCATAGCGGCGTAAACGTGATGATTTTTTAATAGTGTGCAACGATCATTAAATGCAGCAAGCAACGACTTGTGGCTAATTTGGTTTATCAAGCGCGGAATCCCCATGGATGAACGCCAAATCGCTTTTTTCTGTTCAATAGAAAAAATGTGCGCCCCATTGCCTGCTTTATCTAAACGATTATTGATGTAAGCCACGCCTTCATCGATAGAGAGAGGACGTAACTGGCAGCTAAACGTAATGCGTTGACGAAATTGCCTTAGCTCATGGTTAGCCAATCTTTCATCCAACTCAGGTTGTCCGAATAACACCAATTGAATGAGCTTATCTTGTTCCGTTTCTAGGTTGCCAAATAGACGCAATGTTTCTAAAGCTTGTGGGGAAAGAGCTTGCGCTTCATCAACGATCAAGACGGTTTTCTTTCCCAAGGCATGTACTTGAATCAAGTGCTCTTGAATGAGGGAAACGATGCGCAGCGGATCATCGTTCTCGATACCTAACTCTCTGGCGACAGCAAACTGCAACTGTTCCCCATTCAACACTGGATTGGGTAAGTAAATAAGCTCAACTTCAGATTCAATCTGCTCGATCAGCTTACGGCATACCATGGTTTTTCCAGTGCCGACTTCTCCCGTCACCTTAATCACCCCTTCTCCCATTTGCACGGCAGCTAGGATGGTTTGGATCGCCTCATAGTGAGGGACTAACCCCAAGAACATTTCGGTATTTGGGGTTAACGAAAAAGGCTGAACTCGGAACCCAAAGTGTGACAAGTACATACTCGAATCACAAACCTATTGAAAAACAGAACCTTTCCCAGCGCTTATTGCGCATCTGGGAACCACTCTTGCAGCAGATCACGAGAGCGCTCTAGCTCTTTCTGCCAAGAGTTCACGCCAACTACGGTCGGTTTTAGCAAGATGACCAATTCTGTTTTCTCAGTTACGTTATTCACGTTGCGGAACAAGTGCCCCAGTGCTGGTACATCGCCCAAAAATGGGACTTTAGAAACAAGCTCACGATTTTGCTGTTTCATCAACCCGCCGATAACCACAACATCGCCATCTTTAGCACGAATAACCGAGTCTGATTCACGAATAGAGCTTTTCGCTAATGGCAGTTGGATGTTTTGGAAATCTCCGCCCAAGTTCAATTGCTTCACTTCTTCCGTGACTTCAATAACTGCGGGGTGAACATGCAGGAACACATTGCCTTTGTTATCAATTTGCGGAGTCACATCGAGGGAAATACCCGAGAAGAATGGCGTCAGTTCCACTTCAGGAACTGCATTTGAGTTTTCACCGTTGCCTGCATTGCTCGATAGCTCGGTAACAAAGTACTCATCGGTACCCACTTTGATGACAGATTTTTGGTTGTTGGCAGCGGTAATACGAGGGCTAGAAAGGACGTTCAAGTCACCTTGCGTAGACATGAAGCTCAATACAGCATTGAAGTTACCATCCGAAATAGTCACGTTAGTTTGACCGCCCAATAGCGTGCCAATCGCATCCAATGGTGGTAATGTCGACGCAGGGCGGTTGACTACGATACTACCCGAGTTACCAATTGACGCCGATAAGTTTGACCAGTTGATGCCTTGTTGGTAGCCATCATTCAACGTCACTTCTAGGATTTTAGCTTCAAGAATGACCTGGCGCTGCATGCGCTCCTGCGATACACCTAAGAACTCGCGTACTTCGCGAATATCATCTGGAAATGCTCGAACCGTAATAACTCCCGCTTGTGGCGTTACAACCACACTTTGCCCTTTGCCTGAACCAATTAGATTCGCAACAGCTTGCTGCAGCATCGGCCAGAAGTCACTTTCAGTGATGGTTTCGATGCGTGTACCACCCGTAGATGTGGTCGAGCTATCGTTGTTGTTTCCATTGTTAGAGTCTGACGAGTCAGAACTGTCTGAGCTACCACCAGAATTAGACGTACCAGCCGAGGTTACAGAGCCCGTAACAATGCTGGTTAATGAGCGACCAGAACGCTTGAACTGCAGGTAATCGACTGGAATGGTCACCGTACGCATACCTGCTGGGTAGATTTGAATAACTTTGCCAGACTTCACCACGTCATAGCCATACATATTCTGTACGACATTCAGAACTTCATCCAATGTCACATCTGACAAGTTGACGGTGATATTACCTTGTACCGATGGGTGAATCGCCACGCTGTACTCAGTGCCTTTCACTAATGAGGCGAAAAAGCTTCTTGCATCGACCGCATTCGCCTGAATACGAAAACGCTTCGAGGTGCCTTGCTCTGATGCAACGTTCGAGTCTAAATTTGGCATCAAGTCTGCCTCAACAGAAGAAGGGATTTCTTCCAATGTGCGGCTGTTCGCTTGATTGATCGATTCATTGAGCGCTTCTTTAACTTCCACTGGATTCCGATGACCCATTGAACATCCCATTAAAGAAGCAATCGTTATTCCTACAACTAATTTGCGCATATCTGATCGGGCTCTGGTTATTATTGTTTTACGTTTAAATCAAAAAGCTCTAGGTCCCACTGACGGTTACCACGCTTTAAAGTTACAAATTCACTATTAATGCTCGCGACGCGATAACCCTTAAATAGCTCGCCTTTTTCGACAAGTTTGTTATCCATAATCGCGATACAATCAGTACTTGGCTTACACACAATACTGTTGAGCTTAGGCAGTCGATACCGTTTAACTTTTGGTTTCGCTGACGTTTCAACCGCTGGCTTTTCCCAACCAAGTGGGGCCGTTGGATCCTGGTTTGCCCAAGCGGTTCCTGCCGCTGCCATAACAAGCAATGAGATGATGAGTTTGTTAACCACCAATAAACTCCTCTCTAGATCCTAGTGTGTAGACTTCTAACACAAGCTTCGCTTTCGGGTACTCTTCGACTTTATAACTAAAGCTGCGCCAGTAATAACTCGCAGGAAGGCTCTCCAATTTATTCAGATAATTAGCAATAGAAAAATAGTCACCAGTCAGTTCCATACGAACAGGATGCACGTAGTAACCAGAGTATTGCGATGCTTCTTTATCTTCCGTTATTGGCTCAGATGGCAAGGTTTGCAGAGACAAAAGGTGAATGCCACTTTGCTGCTCCAACACATTTTCAAGCAGCTCAGCCATTTGCGAAGGTGTAATAAGATGCTCGATGATCTCCGCTAATTGCATCGAAAGATGCTGACTCTCAGCTAACAGATTAGATATCGCGCGATCAATCTCAGCATTTGGATCTTTCTTAAGTTGCGCCTGAATACGTAGCGTATCGATTTCAATCTTTTGATTGGCTTGCTTTAAATTACTTAGTTGCCTCTCATTACTGATGATCTCGTTAAGCTTTGGCTCCAATACCAGCGTAAAGAGCAACATGATCACGACAACTAAACCGCACAATGCAGTGAGCACTTTTTCACGCGTACTCATTTCGCCAAAGCGCCCTTCTAATGAGAGCCAGAATTCGTTCATTTCTCTTTATCCTCGCGCGTTTTTAGTTCAAACGTCACAATATCCTTATCATTTCGACCTATTTTGACGTCGTCAAACGTTCGGCCAACCAAGTTAATTTCATTTTTAAATTGGCTGACCCAATTTGGCACTGAGCTCGGTTTTTTCGCTAGTCCCTTCAGGTCTAAGGTATGGGTATTGATTCGAATTTCGGACAAAGAAATTTCTTGGTTTCCTAGCTTCGCTAATGATTGCATCACGCCAGAGTAACCCGTGCGTTGCGAGTCATCGTATTTCCCGACAGCTTTAAGCGAGTCTCGCTTCGCCTTGACTTCACGCTCTAAGCGGGCTTTAGCTGCCAGCTTATTATTGTCAGGTTGATGTTTACGTAGCTTGACTTGATAACGTTCAAGCTCTGACTTCATGATATCGCCTTTACTTTTTACAATAGCAATCTCATCTTCCAAACCGCTGCTCTGCCAAGTGACATAACCGTAAGAAAATAGAATTGCAGCCGCCGCAACGCCCCAAGATAACGCGATATTTTTTAGCGTCAGGAGCTCTTTTTTCGGTTTTAAGTAATCGGGATATAAGTTGACGCGTCGAGTATTTGAAGTAGCCGCAGTGTCAGCCAAAACATGTCCTGATAGCTCATGTTCTGGTGGTAATAACGGTGAAACCTTAGTACTTAAACGGTAGTTCAGAGCCTGAACAAGCTCGCTCTCATCCTCTTCATCACAGCACACTTTCAATTGATGTAATTGCACGTGGCGTAACTGAGATGAAAGATAGTCAATCGAACGTTGCAGTTCTAACGACAGACTGTCCATCTGTAAATCGCTAGACGGAACCCCCGTTAACGGTGGCGTCACACTGCGAATAGAGCGGTGGAACGCAATAGTATTTTCGACAAAAGCGCTTATACGGAAATGACCACGCACACTGCGTTGTAATAATAGGAAGTTTCCTAGTTCACCAGCAGTCTCTCCCCAAATATCGTCTTCAGGAAGAATGGCTTCTAATGGTAACTGGGCTCGACTGGCCAGTAACACAATCTTATCCAATATTTTTCGCGATAAGACGTATGCTTGCACTTTGGTTGAATTCGGTAACTCGACCGCATCGGCAATAATGTCGATAGCACGCTCAGAGATCAGTTCTTTCAACAAAAACGGTAATGCGGCTGGCCATTCTTGACGCGGCATGACCGGTTTGTCGATTTGGTACATCTGGTAATAGTTATGAGAAAGAACAACCGTTAATGAATCATACGCACTCGCTGCAACGCTCAATGCTTGCTCAACGGCTTTTTCCCAATTGGACTCAGAAATATCAAATTGGTATGGACGACTACTTTTGATTGAAGATGATAAATAAACGGCGTCTGGCTGAATAACCAAAAAGCAGGAGCGACCACCACTAGATGATCGCTTAAGCTTGTCGAATAGTGCTTTGAAATCCATGATTATTATCTTTATTTTTTCCGCCAGCGATTTCGTCTTCCCAATTTAACTTGGGATTCTGATTGAGAATTCGGCAACGCTTGGGGACGAGGAAGAAACTGCTGCTCCGCAGAAAAGTAACGCCCTTGCCCACCATAAACCCCGAGCTCAATTAATGTGTTGAGCTCGTTCTGATTCTCAATTCCCACTGCTATAATTTTAGTTTTACTGTTTGCCGCCGCACCTAGCATACTGCGGACAAATAGCTGGTTTTCATGTCGTTGGTCGATTTTTGCTACTAAACTGCGATGAAGTTTAAGGTAACGAATGTCCACTTCTTTTAAATAGTGAGTGCTGACGATGGTACGCCCAGCCTGCCCAACCATTAAGTGGCACCCTAAACCGGCCAGCATTTTAGCGACTGGTCGCATAAAGTCTAAGTGTCTTACAAATTGTGCTTCAACAAACTCAAAACTGAGACACTTTCTCTGCTCACGTGACAACTGTAAGAGTTCATCACGAAACCATTTAAAGTACTCTCGGTTAGAAAATGGCGTTACATTCAAATTGAGCGCATACGATCTTGAGTTATCAAAATTATCCTTAAACTCTCTTAAGAATTTATTAATAACCGACTTATCCATTTGCGCTTCATAACCAACCTGTCTGATCGCAGAAATGAACCGAGACGCTTTAACAACCCCATTCTCAGGATCGCGAATCCGACATGTTAACTCTTCATATAATGATTTTTTATGCGTCGCGTCACTTATTGGGTGCACAGATTGTGCGTAGAGTATCACACTTTCAGGTGTAAGTGCTGTGTCAAATAACGTTCTCCACCTCACACTTCCGCGAGCTTCTTCATCGTGGTTCCATTTTTTGAAGCGACTCCAATTATTGTTATTTTGTAGTTGCGCACTACGCAAAGCAGTCTCGGCTTCATCAATGATTTGGCTGTGTCGCTCACCTTCTTTATAAGTGGTGATGCCAATATGGCACCAGTTGTCTGGATCAAGTGGCTCTGGCGGCATTAACTTTTCTAACTGGCGAATGCATTGCGAGGCGAGGTTAGCCACATCTTTCGCACTTTGGTGCGGTAGAAAAAGCGCAAAATCAGCATCGTAATAACGGGAAAATACAACATCTGGGTATCGTTGAACTAAATTGGACAATAAACTCCCAACTTCAACAATAAACTCATCCGTAATTTGCTTATCTTGCTCTTCTTCAACCAGTTTCCAGTCTTGAATACGCACTAGCAACACGGCGCCGCGAGCCCCACTTTCTAGTAACGCCGATTCCAACTTGCTATCAAATAACACTCGGTTAGCGGTACCGGTTAGCTTATCAAGGAAGGTTTGAGTTCGAATAAAGGTATCAAATCGGCTTCGCTCTTGACGCGCATCTTGTAACTCTTCGATTAATACATCGAGCGCTTCACTGGCGGTGTAAGGCCATTCTTTTTTGTCACCTTTGGCATACTGCTCTACCCTACCAGCCAGGATCATTCTGCCTCGCTCTTCGAGCATTTCGGAGCCTTCTAATTGTTCCTTAAGCCATGCCACGCCGCGCATTAAGCAGAAGATGATCAATATAACGGCAAGCGTGATCGACCAAAGCGCCTGCATTGAGTAGCTGTAACCTAAGTAAGGGGGAATTGCTTTAAAGTGAATCGTGTAATCTTGATTGTGAGTCAGCTGGTACTCAGCCTCAAACAAGACTGACGCTTCCATTTGATGAGAAGTATCTTTGAAGCGATAAACAACGGCGTTGTTGGTCGACAACGTCATTTCGACAATATTGGAAGCCTGCAGCATTTTCGGCATCCAGCGCTGCATAGAATAAGCGGCGTCAGGATCTTCCATCTCCTTGTCGACCACCTCTACGATCCCTTCTAAATAATGGGTGAGATATTCCTGCCCAAGACGTTTAAAAGAGAGGGTGCCACCGACAAACAAGATAAACATGGCGCAGATAACGATCATGGTGACAAAGGCCACCAGCCGTGTGCTTAACTTAAGAGTTGGGGTATACCTCATGAATACCAAATTCCTTTTTTATTCATCATATACCTTATTGAAATATTTATACTTGATAAGAGTTCATCAAACAATCGGATTAGTCTGATAGTGAGAGGCTGGAGCATAAAGAAAATCACACTCATTGATAAGTTTTATTGTTACGCCTAACCTTGCCAAGAGAAGCCTGTGAAATCATTAGATTGCGACAATAAAAAAGGCCGCGATATTCGCGGCCTTTTCGATTCAAGCATAAGCAGAATTTAAAAGTGTAAAAATAAAAAAAAACCAGCACTTCTGCTGGGTTATAGTAGCTTTCGCTGTAAATTTGCCGCTTTTCTTTACGATTTTAATTTATACGTAATCTAAAACGGTTAACTAAGACAAAAAAACCAAAACAGGGTCAGTAAAATTAAAATCTTCATATTAATCATAAACATAGAAGCAATGACCCCGATTGAAAAATCAACCTTTCACGAGCTAAATGTGTAAAAGTATCCGCGTTTTTTACTTAACTCAGCTCGATTTAAGCATTTTTCAACATTTCTGACAAAGCTGTTTTGCGTGTATCCAAAGCACTGCGCTTGTTTATCCCATACTGAAAGTCATACTCCTTACCAAGGATATGTACCTTACTTTCGGCTCGTGTTATGGCTGTATAAAGCCAACTTCGATCAAGCAACAAGCTTCGCTCCAGCAGCACGATTACATTCTCAGCTTGCTAGCCTTGCAACTTATGTAGCGTTAGTGCGTAAGCCAGCTCTATGTATTCGAATAGCTGCCAATCGACCTTTAAAGACCTTTTGCTTCCATCCTCGCCAATATCCTCTAGCTCAATGACACAAGCATACTCTTCGGTTGCTTCAGCGTTTGTTATCACGCCCAAAGTGCCATTTTGAACATCGTATTTATAGTTTGTCAGGGTTATAACTATTGGGTCGCCTTCTCTGAACTCATAGTTTCCTTTAGTGATCGGCATATTTGTTAGATCAAGTAACCGACCATTAGGGTTCACCTCTGCTTGTAACTTGAGGTTAGCATTTCTTACGGTGGCATTCGTCGATGCTACAATCATCGCCCTGTCGTATTGCAAATACACCGACACAGCGTCCTGAAGCAGGTCATCACTTGATTCATGGAACGTAATATCAGACGTCGTTAAAGAAGATGGCTTATTGCCATTGCGTATGTCATTCGAATAAGCAGGAATAGAACTAATAGCGCCTTGTCGCTTAACCACATCTAGTTCGACATGATTGATTACCCCACTCTTAATAACATCATGCAAAATTAACCCTGCATTGATCGGAGGTAACTGATTAGGATCTCCCACGAGTACGATCCTTGACTTGTCGGAGAACAAAGTAACCAAACGCCACATAGTGTAGGCATCTAGCATCGACGCTTCGTCAATCAGTAAAGCACTGTTATCTGGAATACTATCTTTACGTAATAATCGCGCTATCGTCATACAATTAATGCCAATAGACTGCTGAAGGCGTCTAGCTGCTTTTCCTGAAAGCGCTACTGGATAAATACTAAAACCTAATTTTTGATAGGCATCAACGATAAGCTTCGTGGTTGTCGTTTTACCTGTTCCAGCACCTCCAGTGAGAGCAAAAATATGGCTGACTAATGCTGTCCTTACAGCTCTTGCTTGAGCTTCCTCAAGTTTCCAACCTTCAGGGATAGAAGTAGCGAACGCAACCTCTAATTCACTTCGCCAAAGGCTTCCCATCTTGCTGAGTTTGCTGAATCGTTTGGCTATTGTTTTTTCAAAAATATAGTTGCCTGATGCGTAGTATTTGTCATCGTGTTTTACAAAACCGATGATGTCACCTGTTAACTGTTTAGCCCTTTCAATAAGTAACTTGTCGTTATTTAAGTAGGTGCGAATCGTATGTTCTATATCACGCCAAAGTGCAACCGTATGCCCTTTGTCACTCCATAGACGCAAAGATTGTTCAATTATAGCTGCAAGCCTTATTTCATCACTTGGTTCAACTTTGAAGTGCTTTTGTGGATCTCATCAACCTTGCTAAATCTCATACCCAAAGAGAACAAGCGGTACGGATTCGTTTTCAAAAATCCAATTGCATCCTTACCTGACAATCTAAAAAGTTGACGTTGAATAGGTTCTTCTACCTCCCTCTCAACTAACTGGCTCGCATACTTGAGATTGGCATATTTTCTAAAACCTTGATAAAGCGCATTTACCGTCCCATCACTCCTCAAAACATCCTTGATCGCTTGAAAGTTACTTATTGATTTATCATGTTTATATGGTTCATCTTTTTCGCATTCGAGCATGGTGAAAATGTCACTACGGAATTCAGCCCAGAGTAATTGTGCTTTCACCCTGCCAATACCGACAAACTCTTTCTCAGAGCTTAAAAAGTTAACGAAACCAATACCATTGTCAGGCATCACACACTTAAGTTTGGGTTGCATGAAGCGCCACACGTCCACATAACCACCCACACTAACTGGCTGTTGTCGCACACTATAGTTATTCTCTTTTAATATCTCCCATTGCTGCCCTACTTGCGGCTTCATATTTAGCTGGTTTTGAGTAGTTAGCAATACGATTCGGTGTGCTCCAGCGTTTTGGTTAACAAACACAGCACCTAACTGAACATTATCAGGATGATATTGATATATCTGGGTAATCCGAACCAAGAAAGTACCGTTACTCATTTCCAAAGCCCCATTTCAATGAGAACTTCTTTAAATTCAGATAGCCTAGCGACTTCGGCGGTAAGTTTTGCATTCTCAGCTTGTAACCGAGCATTGAACCGCTTTAAGTCACGAACCTTGATGCTATCTGTTATACCCTCGTCCATATTGTCCTGGAACACTTCCCTGACTTCAGCGCTCTGTTCTTCCAGTGGCAGATTCTCTTTCCGTTTTTGATACACCCCCTCTGTTGCAAGCTCTTTCTTAAGCTCATCGAATAGTTCGAAGAGTTTTTTGTTTCTAGATGCTTTGAATGCAGACGAATCAAAACCAAGCTCATCTGCTATCTTTTTGGGACTTAAAGTATCACCATGCCAGTAATCCAGCCAATTCGGAGGGTTCTTGGCCTTCATTTCATCAACCCACGCAATGAAGAGATTTCTATTTCTTTGTCCTTTCTCTTTGCTCAACTGGTCTTCTCCTAGATTCTATTTGCACCAATTCCCAAATCCCGATATTTCAAATTAAAGACGCTATTTAAACAGACTCTCTTGTTCCAAATCTGGTGCCGCATCTAGATATCTGTTGAGCGTTGGCCTAGAAATATTGAAGTGCTTAGCCACATCAGATTTTTGTACTGAGGGATCTTGTAGCATCGATTTCGCGAGCTTAATTTGCTTATCTGTGAGTTTTTGCTTCCTGCCACCTTTTCTGCCTCGCGCTCTTGCAGCTTTAAGTCCAGCCTTGGTTCTTTCCACGATAATATCTCGCTCAAACTCAGCTATAGCTCCAATCACGTTAAACACTAGCTTCCCTGTAGATGTTGTTGTATCAATGTTTTCGGACAATGATTTAAACAGAACTCCGTTGCTCTTAAACATCTCAAGCAAAGTAATAAGATCTTTAAGACTGCGTCCAAGCCTATCGAGTTTATAAACTACAACTATGTCATCCTGGCGAAGGGAGTCTAGTAATCTAGTAAGTTCAGGGCGATCTTTGGTCTTAGCTGAAGCCTTTTCTATAAAGATTTTTTCACAGCCAGATTTGGTTAGTTCATCAATCTGATAATCACAGTTTTGATCTGTAGTGCTTACTCTCGCATATCCAATTATCATGAAACATTCGCATACGTTTATGTTACATAGTTTAGTTTACGAGTTTTGTTACGGAAAATGGAAGGTTATTCATTAAAATATGATGAGAAAGGAGATGTAACACAAACCTTCGTTTTATTTACATCAAAAAAACGGAAAGAACTACACGGTACTTGAAGCACTTTTCAAAGGGTAAAATTGTTGCCCATGACGATCTCGAACTTCGTAAACAACGCTATTGGTCGAGATTCCATTCCCCTCACATCCAGGCAAGCAAAGCCCTTAGATGAAAGAGCTTCGAAAGCATCAGTAACATCCTTGATACTGCGCCCACTCATTTCAGCAAGTTCATCAAGACTGTTTGGCTTCTCGCGAGCAATCAAATTCAACAGTTCAACATTTTCGTTAGACAACAGTTGTGAAAGCGCAGCCAGTGACTCAAACAAAAATTGAGGATAAGGTTCTTCAGACGTCACTTTTCCTTCTGCAATACGAATCATACTCTTACGAGCAAGCTCTTCTGATAGAATGCCGATTTTTGCTTCCATACCATCCTCACTCCTAATAGTCGCATCTAATTCTTTTTTCATTTCTTGGGAAGGAGCAATCAACAGAAGTGGTTCTCACACGAAGTTTCTGTTAGTCCACTGATCTTTTCTTTTTCGCACTTCATTGCTGGATACTCCCATTTTTTATTGACGCAATCACTTTTAATAAATCGGCCGTGATTGCTGAACATTTGTCATTCATAAAAAACGTTACTTCATCTCCAAATTTCATCGTTACGATACCGCTTTTATCGACACTTAACAGCGCGAAAGACTGCTTCAAGTCGAGAGTCGTGTTACTTCCATTGGTCGTGGTTTAAGCCATATTTCCCCTCACTGCTAACGAGTATGCTTACAACACGGGCAACCATTGTTACCCCAGATGTTTACTTAATTGTTCTGTTTAACTTTTCAACGATTTCAGTGGCATGTTGAAATATTGCATCCTTTACCAACGCAAACTCCTGTCCAGGGAATCTTTTGTCTATAGAACTCAGTGCGCTACTAAATTGAGCGAGAAAGGTATAGACGATTTCATGGCATTCAGCATTACTGATACCGAACTGACTCGCTGTCTGCTCTATATGCCGTAAGCAAATCTTGCTGATATGGTATTTGTATCCTCGTGATGCTTGCAGTCCCATTGCTAGTTTTAGCTTGCGCTTATTTAACCCTGTAGCGCTGACAGCAGGGTAAGCTGATAGCAAATCGTAGAACGGTGCAAGTTTATAGTATCCGACAGGATCAATATGCACGGAAAAATTCTTGAGATGACCGTCAGTGGCACCAAGAAGGCACTGTAAAATCATGAATTTAAAAAAATCATGATTGTTCGCCTTGCTTTGCGCAGAGAGACTTAAAACATCAACAATTTTGGAGACACTTAGGTTGTTCTCCGATTGATATTTTTGATGTTCAGGTACACCCAAAATCTGGCAGAAATCTTCTTGGTGTCTACGAGTCACAACTCCATCACCAAAACATCGGTCGAACCGTTTTACTGCAAGGGCTTTAGCTCCTGATTCTACGGTTATTATGTCCATATCGGGGACTTTAAAACCAAGTTCCTTCGCTATTTGAGCACATATGAATTCATTCTCAATGCTGCTACTCATATCTAGCACGGAGTTACTTTGGGTAATAACATCCATCGGATACTTAACTATGTGACTACTGAACGCGGTTCCCTGTGGGACATACCACTTTCCATTTGTTTTCATCAGCGTGGTTTTTCTTTGTGTACCAGATACACATGGCCTGTATTCACCAAAACATGGGAGAAATGATTTACGCAGAGTAACGAGTTCATTTAAGTCACTTATTGATAGCTCTCGATATTCCCACCCTATATCTGGCAGGTTCTCACTACCCGTGAACGAAATACCGCCAGTACAATCATGACCAAGTTTGGAGAGTAAAGTGAATGCATCATTGGATTGTATTCCCATTGAGTGAGCAAGGCTTAATCGTTCTTCCATTAAATCAGGAAGAAGATTATTCATGAAATTCAATACATTAAATGATGAATTTTCTCCCGTTCTTAACGGTAGGCTCAACGAGATCGGAAAGGATGAATGATATGCTAACCATTGTTCAGAATATGAAAATGACAAGTTGTTCTTCGACCGTTGAACAAACTGCCCCACGAGCATGTTGTTATTTGTGGCATGTGCGTAAAGTATAGGATTGTACAAATTAGCTCCCACTTTCTTCTAGTTGGGCTGTGTTTTTGTAGAGGTTAATTGCATTTTCTACTGCCAGCATTTCAGCTTTGATATCCAATCTACGATTGTCATGTTCTGAGATGTATTGTTCTATGCATGGCCTCAGCTCGGAGTATTGCGCACACAACCGATTGAAATGCTTCCATGCCCTTTGATGAAGAGAATTGGACTCTGACAGCTCTGACTGTTTATCTTGCAAAATCGTCAAGAGACTTTCTTTTTTGAGAGAAAGATAGTTGGAGTCCTCACTGTAATTGTCGTAATCAACAACCTCCCAATCGGTATGGTTGAACATAAAACCTTTGGAAAACTTCTCATCGCCGCGTTTATCGAAGCCGCATGAGAGGACTGCACCGATAAGAGACATCTCCTTCAATTTTTTTTCGACGTATTCATCTGATAAGTATTCATTTTCCTCACTGTCTAATGAAATGGATTTTAGGTCGTTAGCAGAGAAATGTTCATTGTGATAAATAGCGAGAAATAACTCTTTTCTGATCTTTACCTTCATGTGTTCAAAAAGTGACCTTTACTGTTGATTTTGAGGATTATAATCCGTGGATCTATATGCCGCAAGTGTGTGATTGTTCAGCAAATTAATTTCATAAATAAAAAACATGAACAAGAACCTTGCAGAACTTGTGGGCAAACGCATTGCAAAAATGAGGAAATCTAAAGGGTTAACTCAAGATAAACTCGCGTTGTTCGCAGAGATAGATAGAAGTTATGTTGGACGCATTGAGCGCGGTGAAGTCAATATCACGATTGAGAAGTTGTATGAGATTGCGGATGCCTTAGGCTGTGATGCTAAGGAGCTTTTGCCTTGATCTGTATTGAATTATTCACAACATATGTAGAGCACTAGCAAACCCCATCACTGAAAAAGTTAGCACTCGATTTTTGCACTTTACCCACCTAACACACCCAACAGTGCTTAGGGTGTTAGTAGCTAAATAGTGGGACACAGCCTAAAAAAGTTAAATAATATCCTTAAGTAGATCATGTTGTGCTTGGTATAAGTATAAACACATAGACCAAATTGTAAGAATTGTTGCAACAAGGAGTACGAAATGGGCTATGTAAAGAAAAACACCTTCGGGCTGAAGTAAATACAGCCATATCGACAGCATTTGAAATGTCGTTTTGAATTTTCCAACTGATGAGACAGCGACTGAACTTATTCTGCCCACTTCAGCCATCCACTCACGCAAAGCAGAAATGATAATCTCTCTTGCAATCATTATGATGGCAGGTAAAGTTATGAATATTGAGTTGTAGCTCTCGGTTATCAATATAATTGCTATAGCTACTAAAACTTTATCAGCTACAAGGTCAATGAATGCCCCAAAAGTGGATGATTGTTGCAGCCTTCTCGCTAGATAACCATCAAGTAAATCTGTTAAGGCTGCAATAAAGAAAATGCTACTTGTTATTGCCGCCGCATGCTCTATTGGCAAATAGAAGAAGGCTATCATCACTGGTATTAGCAATAACCTGAGTAAAGAAAAAATGTTTGGTAGATTCATGAGCAAGTACAAAGCAAGATCACATCGTTCTAGTGTGTTTCACCGTATATCCTAGTATCCTTGCCACAAACAGCCTTGTGAAACAGCAACTTATAAAAAAATGAATTCTGGACTTTAAAATAAGTTGTAAGACATGGATAATCTGATGATTATTGTGATTTTTACTGTACAAAAAAACAGGCTTTGGAGTGGATATGAATGTAATTGACTTGTTCTGTGGCTGTGGGGGGCTATCCCTTGGTTTTGAGCAAGCTGGATATAATGTTCTTCTTGGCATTGATCATGATAAATCAGCATTAGAAACCTTTAAAGCCAACCATAAGAACTCTGAGGTTATTCATGGGGACATCCAAGAAATCTCGGCTAACGATATCAAACAAGTCATCAGCAATCAAACTGTTGATGTGATAATCGGAGGGCCTCCATGTCAAGGATTATCATTATCAGGCCCTCGTAAATTTGAAGATCCCAGAAATAAGCTTTTTTTGTCTTATGTTCGTTTGGTTAGAGATTTAAAACCAAAGTTCTTTGTTCTAGAAAATGTGCCGGGAATTATAAGTCTATTTAAAGGAAAAATAAAAGACCAGATCATCAAAGAGTTTAGTGAATTAGGCTACAGCGTTGAGTACGAAGTGCTAAATAGTGCTCACTATGGAGTACCGCAAATTCGTAAGAGAGCTATTTTTATTGGTTCACTTGATTGCACTGGTGCTAGTTATTTCCCAGAAAAAATAATTTCTGAAGAACAAGCCTTTATTAATTGTGAGCAGGCAGTTTCAGATCTTCATGCTTTAGATGATGACGACATGCCAGAGTCATTTTCATATGCAACTGAACCACAAAGTGCTTATCAAGTTGAAATGAGAAAATATGCTCCTAAGAGACTCCATAATCATCTTATTACAAAGCACCAAGATAAAGTTAAGTCAACTATCGCCCTAGTTCCTGAAGGTGGGAATTACAAGAATTTACCAGAAGACTTTGTTTCTACACGCAAATTTAATGTTGCTTGGACTCGATATCATAGTAAAAAGCCAGCAAGTACTATCGACACTGGTCATCGACACCATTTTCACTATAAACATAATCGAGTTCCAACAGTTAGAGAAAATGCTCGTTTTCAATCTTTTCCTGATTCATTTATATTTTTGGGAAATAAAACAGAGCAGTATCGTCAAGTTGGAAATGCAGTTCCTCCATTAATGGGGAAAGCAATAGCAGAGAAGATATTAAGGCAAACTGTAGACAAGGAATCGATAAGTTCAGTAGAGACAAAGGAATTGATTATATGACAGGTGAAAGTTTATATAAAACACCAGAGGAGCATTTGTTTCCTTTACATATGGTGCGCCCTCGATTTAAGAACAACCTAGAGAACGTTCTATTTTACATGTCTAAAGAGATTAGTGCATTCAACGGGTCTATTGATAAAGAATCTTTAAACAAAATTATTGCTGAATTCCCAGGTAATAGTCATGCCACCGTCAAAACTCTAGATAATTGGCGTACAGAGATTAGCGCCATTTTTGGTCTAATGCAGTACAGACACGGTTTAGGGCTTTATGCAAGTGCAATTTCAAAAAGGCTAGCTGAAACAGAAGATTTAATTGAATTTTTTAAGAATTTCTCAATGAAAATTCAATTCCCTAATGGCATGCTGAAGCCACATGTAAATAAGGATTTAATAGATCATAATGTAAATTTCGCACCACTTAAGTTTATTAAAGATCTACTTACACTTCTTGAAGGTCACGATAACGGTCAGGGTTTTATCACTAAAGATGAGTTGACCTACGTCGTTTTTGACGATCTCAGGTTTACTTCTGGTTCTCTATCAGTAAGTGATGCCAAAAATATCATTGTAGAAAATCGAAAACATAATGTTGTGTACAGAAGCCACAAATTTATTCGAGGTTTTACTTATGAAAGCAAAGGAGACCAAACTCGTACAGCTCTAGACTTTCTCGACTATATGCAGTTAGGTAACTTACTTGTAAAAAAATCTTCCAAGTACTTCCTAAACAATATTGAAAGTGAGTTTCTTACGTATGCTTACACTCAATCTGGGACGTTTGACCGCTTCTCTGAGTTTTATGGTAGAGAATTTGATGTAAGTGAACTGCATGATGTTAAAGAAGCTTGGTTTGATTATGTAAATGATTTAGATTTCTCTACCAGTGCGACTAGCTTGGATAAGTTTATCCGAACGAAATCAGAAAAAGATGAGTTCGTACTGAGTTTAGATAGTGGTCAAACAACTAAAATGACTACTAAAGATATTGGAGATATGGGTGAATATCTGGTTATAGCTCATGAAAAGAATAAACTAAAGATGCTTGGACTTGAACATAATCAGCACTTAGTTCAGTTCATCCCAACACATTTGGGGGCTGGTTATGATGTTAAATCTATGGATGAAATGGATAACCAAATATTTATAGAAGTTAAAACAACTTTAAGTAATCATCCGATAACCCAAAGCAGAATATCCCTCACGAAAAATGAGTGGAATGCTGCATATACTCATAAAGAAAATTACTACATATACCGACTTATTATCACGGATGAAAGCAGAAAGTTGCTGGTCATGAATAACCCTGTAAAGCTATTCCAAGAAGATCTAGTGAAACTTTCCGCCCCAAAGGGAGTAGAGTTAATATTTAAACCAACGATAATGGAAGAAGTAGAGATATTGGCATGAATAAGCTAAAAATTTGCTCAGTTTTTAGTGGCTGTGGTGGGATGGACTTGGGAGCTATTGGTGGATTCAGCTATCAAGGAAAGTACTACGATAGCAATAACTCTGAAATCGTTTTTTCATCTGACATTGACCCATATGCAGTTGAAATTTATAACGATAACTTTGATCATATATCTATGCTCGGTGACATTAGAGATCTAAAACCTTTTGTACCTAAGCATGACGTATTGATTGGAGGATTTCCATGCCAATCATTTTCCGTTGTTGCTCAAAACCCTCCTCGCTTGGGTTATAAGAATGATAATGGAAAGCTTTTTTTTGAAATGGTCGATATATTAAAGAAGCATAAACCCAAGGTTTTCATTGCTGAAAATGTTAAAGGGCTACTCTCTGCAAATAAAAAGCAAGCATTTCCTCTGGTAATACAATCATTTGAAGAGGCTGGTTACACTTGTAAGTACACCATACTAAACTCGTCTCATTTTGGGGTTCCTCAGAAAAGAGAAAGGGTTTTCATCGTTGGTTTCCTAAACCCTGAGTTGGCTAAGAGTTTTAGCTTCCCAACAGCTATCAAATCCGATATTACACTCCAGGATGTCTTAGAAAATGAAGATGAAGTTGATAGTAAGTTTTTCTTTTCACAAAAAGCTATAGACGGAATGCTAAAGAAAAGAGAGACGATGAATAAAGGTAGAGTTCAAGATCCTACTGGGTATTGCAATACTATTAGTGCGCACCTATCTAAAGCAAGTTTAAATAGTGTTGATCCTGTATTGTGTATAAATGGCCGATATAGAAGATTTACACCATTAGAGGCTGCTCGTATCCAGTCTTTTCCAGAAAACTTTAAGTTTAATGTATCGAACACAAGGGCATATAAAGCCATCGGAAATGCGGTTCCACCTGTAATGATGTGGCATGTAATGTCTAGTGTTGTTTCAACTTTGTCTTCTGCTGTGTCAATAAAAGCAGCTTGATAGCTTAAGAGTCCCCCCCAAGCATAATCAATTTAATTGTTTTGTGGCATTTTAAGGATGGGGGGGCTTCTTTCCAAGATAATTGCCTAGCTTAGGATTATTTACCGTAGAATATCATCTATTTTGACTTGGCAGGTAAACCATCATCAATTGTAGAAGCTAACTTATTGAGATCGACGCCATCCATCTTCTGAAGGTTGTATTGCCATCTCGCAAATCTTTCAAGCAATATATCGTTTTGAGAATTAAGCCTTTTATTTTCTGAACTGAGCCTTTTATTCTCTTTTTCAAGTTTTTCTACTTGCTTGATTAATTCAGCAATCGCTACGTCATCATTCCCTAGATTAGAGATAAGATCACTTAATTTGTCAGTACTTTCGAACAACGACTTGGCATCTTGGATAGCTGCTGATTTCTTTTGCCTTAGCTGCTCTTTCTTCAAATCAAAAGCATGCTTAATTTCATCATACTTGGTGAATGTGAAACGTGATGGCGGCTTTTTTAGGCCAAGTTCTAACTGTAATTTCTCAGCTAAAAGCTCATAACTAAGTTTACCAGTCCACCCATCGATGATAGCCAGTATCGTTTCTTTGTTATCTGGAACAAAAGCCATTATGCCTCCCTCATATCAGATAGTGCCAAAGCCATAAGATCAAACCCTTGGATAGCGCTTTGTTCATTTATGTTCAGTGAGCGCTTCACAGGAGATGGTGATAGCTCATCAGGTATTCTAACGTGTGCGCCATCCGCTTTTTTTGGATCTTCAAGAAGAAAAATGAGTGTTTTTATCTTAGACAAGCGAAAGCCCAGAGCTGTAACCCATCTATCCGATCCAAAAACCTGATCCTCTGCGGCGGCTTTCGCATGCCTCAATTGCTCTTCATATAGCGCTTCAAGAGTTTTTAACTCATCAAGAGAGTGAGGTATACCTTTAAGGCAAACATGTTCATTACAGACCTCACAGTCACCATTTTTAACACATGGACTTTCGGCATAGTTGGTGAACACAGAAGCCTAATCCTGTGAACTGAGCAACACCATCCCTATCAACCCCAAGAGCTTTTAGTGAGATGGGAAGTCCAAGGTCATGTAAAACCATTGGCGGTGGCGGCGCTTCGGCAGTGTAAGGTTCTAACAACTGGTTAGCTTGAGCAACAGTCATGACACCAGATCCAATCGTAACATGCCCAATACGCTGAGTTAGACGTGACTTTTGCTTTTCAGTTCGTCCGTCGTAAGCTTTGTTTTGCTTGATATCAGCTCGCCCTGACCATTTGGCGATAAGCCAATCAGCTTCACCTGCTAACTTTAATTTCGTGTTTAACCAGTGACGAAATTGGTGACTATTTAGCTTGAGAGGTGTCCCATCTTCATCTGTGATACCCAGCTCATCAAAAATTGATTCTAAGCCTCTGTCAGAGCCGATAGCATCACTCAGAGAGCCATGCCCAAGATGAACCCATGAGAAGGGCTTAGCCGCGAATTCCTTGTGAAATTCATAATCTCTGACTAATGTGATGCAATCCCATACTTTCATATCGCCATAATTAGGGAAATCCAGCGTCTTATATTGTTCATCAATAATAGAACGGAGATCCCTGTAACTAGGAAATCGAATGACGATTCCTGCTGACTTACCTGTGCGCTTATTGACGACCTCATTGTTTGGGAGAATGGTGTATCCTTGACACAAATCCTTTTTCCAGTTGTTCACATTATTCAAGTCACTAATTAAACGATTTAACCATTTGACGTTGCTTCCATATGTAGTCCAAGTAATGTTGACTCCTCTTCCTGATTTACCTGTTTTAAATCCCATTGCTTTCGCGAACTGATTATATGTCAAAGGCTTGTCTTGGGAGCTTTCTGAGTCACTAGCCAACATGAACAGATCAGGATTGTCGTACGCAAATTTTGCAGCAGACCTGGCTGGAGCAGAAATCTCAACAAGTCTTTCAAATGCTTGTTTAACAACGTCTTCTAGCAAAGCTGGCACCCACTTTCGAACGGCCCCCCCCCCCCCTTTGGCAGGATGCCACATCAAGTACCAACGACCTTTATCACTTCGCTGTAATGAATTGACAGTCAAACCATTCAATTCTATATTTCTGCTGGGCTGGCACATCAACATAACGCAAACACTACTAAAATACTTCTGGCGTGGTGTCTTAGCTTTATGAAAAGCGTCTGCTACCTGCAACATCTGATAATCTGACGGACATTTATCTTCTATTTCCTTGCGACTTTTTTCGTCTAGTTTTATGCTCGCGTCAGATTGACGAGGAAACGGGTTCGACCAATCTTGTAGATCTAGTTTAAATCGTTTTTCTTTGATGAATTTCAATACCTTTTCGAACGAAAGGCCGATATTGCGTTTGCCGCCAGCACCTAAATCACTGCTCCGTATCTTCTGCTCTACGCGATCAATCACATTATTGTTGATGTTCATTATATCAACTGAAGATTTATCATTGTGAGCAGCGTGCTCTTCTAATGCTTGATAGAGGAATACAAGTGATGAAGCCCAAGTAGTTGAATCTTTCTTGTTAAGCGATTGCTGGTAGCGAACATATGCTTTCGCAAAGTCAGAAAAAGGAGGCTGGAAAGGTGTATATTTTGAATGATTCTGACTTGCCCCAAAAACAATCGTCAGCTTTTTTCCTTTTTCCGTCTTCCACGACCACTTATCACATTCCCAGCCATTCTGAATAATGCCTTCAGGGGTTTTGAACTGAATGTCTTCAAACAGACTCAGATCATTTTTTGCAAAAGCGATAAAATCATCATAATTCTTTTGAAAATCAATTTTATGCTTAGGAGTAAACAGCAAAACATTAGACATTTAAGGCTCCTTCATTTTCTAACTCTTGCTTTCTTGCGTTGCACTTTAGAATGACCGCCTTAATAGCATTGATACTGCGGTTATGTCCTTGCAAAACAAACTCACTGGCTCCCATATCAAGCTTTCGATCTCGTTTCAAAACGACGCTTTTCAGCATTTTTTCATGAGGAGCATTTAACCAAGGTTGAAATTTGTTACATGTGTAGCAATGTACAGAACCATTAGCGCAAAAGCCGAATGTTCCACAGTTTCCTAAAGGGTTGCCTTCGTCATTGTTAATTCTACTTCGAGGATCGTTAGCTCGAATTGCGTCTTTTTCACTGTCTATTAACGTGCCAGAAAAAGCTTGAGCTAATGGGGTAAGAGCGGTAGCTAGCGCCTCGTCGATTCTATCCGCCATCTCTTCATTAAACTCGGTATACACGGTGACCTGTTGAGTATCTTCATGCCCCTAACTCCTCAGCTATCGTATGCTCGCTGGCTCCAAGCATAGACATGTTCGTCGCATGAGTGTAACGAAATCGACGTGGATTAATATGCAAATCTCCATAATCCCCACCCACTTTAATTCGGGTTGTTTTTAAGGGGCAAAGCCGAGCTAATCTTCGTGTTATTTCCCCTACTGATGGATTTGCACCTCTCGTCCGTAAGCACAATAAATCAGGCGTTTTCTGTTTTATTTCTTCGAATGCACTAAAGTCAGTGAGATTCGATATCTCTCGGTCATTAATAAAAATGGGGATATGCTTTTTCTGCTGACTAGTAAGGCTAACGTTGAAATGTTCTTCAACCATTTTTATTGATTGTTTTGCCTGTGCAGTCAGCACCAATATTAGGTCTTCACTCACATCTTTTTTGATTTGGTAAGACCCTCTAAACGTTTCATTACGTTTTTTGGCGTTAGGTATTCGTAAATCAAAGTGCTCAATGCCAGCCTCTGTTCTTGTGAGTAGATCCTCATAATACATATGGGTTAATTGGATAGGCCGAGCACCTGTGTATTGCAATGCCATGATAAATGCATAGTCATATAATGAAATGAGCTGCTCTGTAAATGCATCTACGTACCACGTAATGAATGCTGATTGCTCCTCCAGTGTATAAGCACCGCTAAACAGGCAACCAAGTGCAACCGCTTTCCCTTTTTCATTTCCTGAAATTTTGAGCGCTGAGAGCAAGCCAACAACTTTCTTATCAACACCGTAGATTTCCTTGTCATGCCAATCAAGCAAAAAAGCACGGATACTCCCTAGCTTGTATTCTGTGTTTTTAGTCAAGCTGCTCTTAAAATTGACGACGTGCTTCTCACTGATTTTATTTGTCACACCAAAAGCAAAGAGAGCACGACACTCTCGAAAAATATTGGACGTGTAAGAAGATGAAAACTCAGCAGCGTAGTCCGCTAAAGCAAGTCTGAAACACTCAGAAAACTTAGGAGTAAGACTTAATGGTTCTAAAAGAGTCAAATTCAAACGCACATTGGTATCCAACTGCCAATTATCAGAATAAACGTCAAACTCATAGTTAGCTTTACTTAGTCGCTTGTCTGTCTTTGACTTTATATCTCTATAATCACTGTTTTTTTTCGTATTAATAGCCATAAACACCTACTTCAGCCTTATGTTTTAAATTTTCATGCATCTTTCTCCGCATCTTATTGGCTTGTTCTATAACTGTTCGTTTCAAATAAGGTCTGCCAGAGTTTAGGTCGGAATGTCCATTCTTCTCAGCTCTAATCTCTAGCTCACGCGCTTCGGTGATTTTATTTTCATCTGCATATAGTTTGGCTGCTTGGGGCTTCCCTTCGGCTTCCAATCGCTTCACTTCTTCTTCAACCGCTTTTTTTTCTTGGTCAATACATTTGGATAGCAGATGGTTGAAATAATGCCTAAAGCTGTGTGGCGTGATCCCCCAAAAACGTTCAAAATTAACCTTGCGAATACGATTAAAAATATCGTTTATCGTTTGTTTTACCAGCGGTTGACCTGATTCATAGCTTCCACTTTTGGCTTTGTGAGAGACAAATATAAATGGATGTTTTTTGGCCGCCTTTGTCTGAAAACGATGTGTTCTAACGTAGGTATTTAGTAAATCTCTCAGTTCTTTCGAGATTGGGACGGCTCTACCAAGCGTCTTCGCTGTAGGCTCATCTAAACGAGGATCTTCTTTACTATTATGTCTGCGTACAACTGATAAGGTGGGGTTGTCAGTATCAGTACCGATGTCACCAATTCTTAGAGCTGCTAGTTCACTGCGTCTACATCCCGTTTCATACAAGATTTGAACGATGAGGTAATTTCGAAACCGAATGACAGAGTTACTAAAGGGATTGTGTTCAGAGTTGGGTTTAGCCACGGCAACAAAATCTTCAAATACATCATCTGGTATCCCAGATTTATCTAAAGCCATTTGTTTGCTTTTTAAACGATCCTTTGGCATGTCGCTTTTTAGCTGCGTCTTCATTAAATCAAGCGCATCAGATAACTGCGAAGCAGACGGTTTCTTCTTAACTCGCTCTTTACCACAAAAGTGGAGATATTCAGTAATGTGAGCCATGCGAGATATATACTGAGACTTTGTGACGGTGGGCTTATCTTTTGATTTAGAAAGGTGAAATTTGCCCATATCGGTAACATTTGTTTTAGTCTGATTTTTGAAGACGCTAGCTCGATAGCTACAATGCTCTTTCAGAGCATTGATATCATCAAGGGTTGGAATGGTCCCATTGTAAATTTCTTCAAGCAGATCTCTACCATTTATACTTTCCCAAAGTTTTAAGTGTTTGATGGACTTTAGATACTGTTGAATTGAAGATGTTGTTAAATTCTTCCTGAGTTTATTAGTGACAAAGTGCGTTACCCAAAAATCAGGCATGCCGTCATCGTCTAGTAAAAAGACATAACGCTCACCGCTCATAAACTTCTTTATCTCAATCTTCATACCTAACCAAAGAAATCAACATAAAAACTTGTAAGTTAATAATATACACACCCAGCTTAAAAAATAAACACTTTTTTTTCAGCCAATAAAAGAAAAGGCCGCTATTAGCGGCCTTTAGTGTGTTTTTCAACATTTTTTATTTTGTCTTAGTTCAGAACGGGATATCGTCGTCAAAATCCATTGGTGGCTCATTGTACTGCTGCTGTGGTTGCTGCGGAGCCTGTTGTTGTGGTTGCTGTTGCTGAGGCGCATTGTACTGCTGCTGAGCTGGCTGTTGAGGCTGACCCCATCCACCTTGTTGCTGCTGTTGACCGCCCATAGGTGCACCGCCACCTTGAGCACGACCGCCAAGCATTTGCATCACACCATTGAAGCCTTGAACAACGACTTCAGTTGAGTAGCGATCTTGACCACTTTGATCTTGCCATTTGCGAGTTTGCAGTTGCCCTTCAATGTAAACTTGAGAGCCTTTACGCAAGTACTCACCTGCTACTTCCGCAAGTTTGCCGAACAACACAACACGGTGCCATTCCGTTTTTTCGCGCTGTTCGCCAGTCGCTTTATCACGCCATGAATCAGAAGTCGCAATAGTAATGTTTGCTACTGCACCGCCATTCGGCATGTAACGAATTTCAGGGTCGTTACCTAGATTCCCCACCAAAATAACTTTGTTAATTCCACGGCTGGCCATGATGTGCTCCGTTTCACTCTGGATATATAAAATTTTAGCGCATTAGAATAGCACGCTTTAATGTTTTGATTAAAGTCTAATACCATTGTGATCTATTGAGTCATGCTCTAGAACCCAAATCGTATTTCAACTTACGTGTGTAGCATTTTTGATTCGCGTTGCAGACATCGTTTCGTGAAGCTTTGAATTCGAACGCATTTATTCAGTAAAGCGATGGTTATGGCCTCTCTTTAGTGCCAGTTTATGGCTTCTATTGAACCCAGGGAGATTGGAACACGTGAGAAAGTCGGCTTACGCAAGAAAGCTATTTCTGATCAGTATGGAAGATAATGCGCAAAAAAAAGTGGCGGCACTCGAAAAGTACATTGATATGAGCATCCCGGTGATTTCAACCGAAGCACTCATGGAAGCCAAGCCACAACACCGTAATAAAATTCTACTGATCGACTTCAGTGAACATAAATCACTTGTTCAATCGATCAAAAACTTGCCTCTTGTATGGAAAAACTTTGAAACCGTTGTCTTCAACGTGCCTAAAAGACTAACCACGGATGAACTTCTTTCATTTGGTCAATTAAAAGGTGTGTTTTATTCTGAAGATACGCTAGAGCAAATTGGAGAAGGGTTAAAAGGCATTGTTAACGGTCAAAACTGGCTGCCGCGTAATGTAACCAGTCAACTTTTACACTATTACCGCAATGTCATTAATACTCATACTGCACCAGCTACGGTAGACCTAACCATTCGTGAGCTACAAGTACTGCGTTGCCTACAAGCTGGCGCCTCGAACAGTCAGATGGCCGAGGAGTTATTCGTCAGTGAATTCACCATCAAATCGCACTTGTATCAGATATTCAAAAAGCTATCCGTAAAGAACCGAGTACAGGCAATCGCGTGGGCAGACCAAAACTTAATGTCGTGATGCAATGTGAGCGGCTCTGATAACTGAAATGACGAGTCGCTCATCTTTTTTCCGCACCGAGTCTCACATTTTTTCCTACTTTATTCATGATTCATTGATACCTCTCGTGTTAAAGTTATGCGCAGATTCTTGATAAAAACGAGATAGGATATTCCCCCAATGATAAAAAAATGTCTGTTCCCTGCTGCAGGCTATGGCACACGCTTCCTACCGGCAACGAAATCTATGCCAAAGGAGATGATGCCAGTCGTGAATAAACCGCTTATTGAATACGGTGTCGAAGAAGCAATCCAAGCTGGTATGAACGGCATGTGTATTGTGACAGGTCGTGGCAAGCACTCGATCATGGACCACTTTGATAAGAACTACGAACTGGAACATCAGATTAGCGGTACCAACAAAGAAGAGCTGTTGGTAGATATCCGTGAAATCATTGAATCTGCAAACTTCACTTACATACGTCAACGCGAAATGAAAGGCTTGGGCCACGCGATTCTAACTGGACGAGAATTGGTAGGTGATGAGCCATTTGCTGTTGTTCTTGCTGATGACCTTTGTGTGAACGAGCAAGAGGGCGTACTGGCTCAGATGGTGGCACTATTTAAGCAGTTCCGCTGTTCTATCGTTGCAGTGCAAGAAGTACCAGCCGAAGAAACACACAAATACGGCGTTATCTCTGGTGAAATGATCAAAGACGACATCTATCGCGTAGACGACATGGTAGAAAAACCAGAGAAAGGCACGGCGCCTAGCAACCTTGCTATCATTGGCCGCTACATCCTGACTCCCGATATTTTTGAACTGATCGAAAACACCGAACCTGGTAAAGGTGGTGAAATTCAAATCACTGACGCGCTGCTGAAGCAAGCAAAAGCGGGCTGTGTGTTGGCTTACAAATTCAAGGGCAAACGCTTTGACTGTGGTAGCGTTGAAGGTTACATCGAAGCAACTAACTATTGTTTTGAAAACCTGTATCTAAAAGATGAAAAAACCTCTGAGCTAGGTAAGCACGCAACACAAAAAGCTGTATAAAGCATCGTCGTAGTACGAAATTACTGTATCGAAAGCCCAGCACAACGCTGGGCTTTTTACTTTACTGTTTTTTTATCCAGTAATTTTCTTTGCACATTTCTCACACTATGTAATACTTGCCCCACTTGGTTATACATAGAGCAAAAACGATGGATAAAATAGAAGTTCGCGGTGCCCGAACCCATAACCTTAAAGACATTAATCTTACAATCCCTCGCGATAAACTGATTGTCATTACTGGACTAAGTGGCTCCGGTAAATCCTCTCTCGCTTTCGATACATTGTATGCAGAAGGCCAACGACGCTACGTAGAGTCTCTCTCTGCCTACGCTCGTCAGTTTTTGTCTCTGATGGAAAAACCCGATGTCGACCACATTGAAGGGTTATCACCTGCGATTTCTATTGAACAGAAATCTACCTCTCATAACCCGCGTTCAACCGTCGGTACAATTACCGAAGTCTACGACTACTTACGTCTATTGTATGCTCGTGTGGGCGAACCCCGCTGTCCAACGCACCATGCCCCTCTTGCTGCGCAAACCATCAGTCAAATGGTGGACAAAGTCCTAGAGATGCCGGAAGGCAGCAAAATGATGCTATTGGCACCTATTGTCAAAGAACGTAAAGGTGAGCATGTTAAAACGCTTGAGAACTTAGCGGCTCAAGGCTTTATTCGTGCGCGTATTGATGGAGAAACTTGCGATCTTTCCGATCCTCCAACCCTTGAGCTACATAAAAAGCACACCATTGAAGTGGTGGTAGACCGCTTTAAAGTTCGTCCAGACTTACAACAGCGCTTGGCCGAATCTTTCGAGACCACGCTCGAATTATCAGGCGGAATTGCGGTTGTCGCGCCAATGGATGGCGACGGTGAAGAGATTATTTTCTCCGCCAACTTCGCTTGTCCACAATGTGGTTACAGCATGCAAGAGTTAGAGCCGCGACTTTTCTCATTCAACAACCCTGCTGGTGCATGTGGCACTTGTGATGGCTTGGGTGTTCAACAATACTTCGATCCAAGCCGAGTCATTCAAGATGATTCATTAAGCTTGGCACAAGGTGCGATTCGCGGTTGGGATCAAAAGAACTACTACTACTTCCAAATGCTCACCTCATTGGCCGATCATTATGGTTTTGACCTCCATGCCCCTTTTAATTCTCTGCCAAAGAAAACGCAAGATGTCATTCTAAAGGGCTCAGGTCGTACTGAGATTGAGTTTAAATACATCAACGATCGTGGCGATATTCGCGTTAAACGCCATCCATTCGAAGGTATTCTGAATACCCTAGAACGTCGCTATCGTGATACAGAATCCAACTCTGTCCGTGAAGAGCTTGCAAAATACATCTCCACTAAATCTTGTTCAAGCTGTGGCGGTACTCGTCTACGCCTTGAAGCACGTAACGTGTTTATTGCTGATACGACACTACCTGAGATTGTTGAACTCAGCATTGCTGATGCATTGGAATTCTTCCATTCCTTGAAACTGGAAGGTCAACGCGCCCAAATCGCTGAAAAAGTGATGAAGGAAATCAACGACCGTCTGCAATTCTTAGTTAACGTCGGTTTGAACTACCTAAACTTATCACGCAGTGCTGAAACCTTATCAGGCGGTGAAGCTCAACGTATTCGTTTAGCAAGCCAAATTGGTGCAGGTCTTGTTGGTGTCATGTACGTCTTAGATGAACCGTCGATTGGTCTCCACCAGCGTGATAATGAACGCTTATTAAAAACGCTCACTCATTTGCGCGATTTAGGTAATACCGTACTTGTGGTAGAACACGATGAAGATGCGATTCGCTGTGCAGATCATGTCATAGATATTGGTCCTGGTGCTGGCGTACATGGTGGTAATGTTGTTGCGGAAGGCACCATGGAAGAGATAGTCGCGAATCCGAATTCTCTGACAGGTCAGTACTTAAGTGGTGTTAAAGAAATCGCAGTACCGAAAGATCGCACGCCGCGAGATCCGAAAAAAACGGTTGAGCTATTAGGCGCAACAGGTAATAACCTTAAAAACGTTAACCTTTCAATTCCCGTTGGGTTATTCAGCTGTATTACAGGAGTATCTGGCTCAGGTAAATCAACGCTGATTAATGATACTTTCTTTAAAATTGCGCATACCCAACTTAACGGAGCGACAACGGCTCAGCCTTCACCTTATAAATCGATTAAAGGTCTAGAGCACTTCGATAAAGTCATCGATATCGATCAAAGCCCAATTGGCCGTACACCTCGCTCTAACCCTGCAACCTATACGGGGATCTTTACACCAATCCGTGAACTGTTTGCAGGCACACAGGAGTCGCGTTCTCGCGGTTACAAACCGGGCCGTTTTAGTTTTAACGTACGCGGTGGTCGTTGTGAGGCCTGTCAGGGTGACGGTGTTATCAAAGTAGAAATGCACTTCCTACCAGATGTTTATGTGCCATGTGATGTGTGTAAAGGTAAACGCTACAACCGTGAAACGCTCGAAGTACGTTACAAAGGTAAAACTATTGATGAAGTGCTAGAAATGACGGTCGAAGATGCACGCACCTTCTTCGATCCAGTTCCTGCCATCGCTCGCAAACTACAAACACTGATGGATGTGGGTTTGTCGTACATACGATTGGGTCAAGCGGCAACAACACTCTCCGGTGGTGAAGCACAGCGTGTGAAACTGGCGCGAGAGCTATCCAAACGTGATACAGGAAAAACCTTGTACATTTTGGATGAACCAACAACCGGCTTGCACTTCCATGATATCCAGCAGTTGCTCACTGTACTGCACAGACTTCGCGACCACGGAAACACTGTCGTGGTGATCGAGCATAACCTGGACGTCATTAAGACTGCGGACTGGATTATCGATCTTGGTCCTGAAGGGGGTCAAGGTGGCGGCGAGATAATCGCTCAAGGCACTCCGGAAGATGTGTCGCAAATCGAGGGTTCGCACACAGCTCACTTCCTCAAGCCTATGTTGAAGTAGAAAAAACAGGTAAAGTATCGAGACCAGCAAGTGCTGGTCTTTTTTCATTCAAAACAACGCAATAACTATGGCTACTATACATGTAAGTGGAACAAAGCTTTCTCCCGAAAAAGTACAGGTTCCCCTCAATCGCAAGTTTCTCATTGCCTTGGCAACACTATTTGTGTTGGCAATGCACTTTTTCATGCCCAACCCCGGCGGTTCGGGGCTTTCGCTTTCGTTCAATGCGACAACTTGGATTGCTTTTAGCTTTGCATTAGGCATTGGGTGTTACCAACTAGCGAATAATCGAGTGCTACGTTACTCAAAACTAACCATCGGCTTGTTCATTAGTGCTCTTATCATGACAGTGCCCATTCTGTACCCAAATGCGAATAGCAGCTTGGCAGCCAATAAGCTCATAGGCCTGTGGTGTGGTGTCCTGTTCTTTATTGTTTTACAACAATTTCATTTCAGTAATAAACATCGCCAACGCCTATTATGGTTCATTGTCCTTGCGGTTGTTATCGAAGCCATTTTTGGTCTGACACAATATCTGTATCTCAAACCAGGCAATCCGTTTGGTTACGACACGGTGGCCAATCGTCCTTATGGTATTTTCCAACAGCCCAATGTAATGGCCAGTTTTCTTGCGACAGGGTTGGTGATTGCCAGCTATTTACTTGCACGTCAGCCCTACAAATACGATCGTAAGTTAAGCGATGTTTACCTTCTCTATGCCGTACCAGTTTTAACTTTACCACTAATTGTGGCGTTGGCTTCACGCACTGGTTGGTTAGCCTCGGTCATCGCCGTGTTGTTGGTCATTCCATACATGTACCGCTTTGCAACCAAAGGGCGCTTTATCCGCTGGGTTGTGTCACTTGTAAGTGGGCTCTTACTCTCTGTCGTTGTCATGCATCTTGCCTTTCCTGATGGAGGTAGGTTAGCCGCAGAAAAAGTAAATATGGAGTCTCCTCGAGCGTATACTTTTCCGCAAACATTAGACATGGTGATTGAAAAGCCTTTTACTGGTTATGGATATGGCAAGTTTGAATCTGAGTACATGCTGTATACGGCTCGTCAACATGCCCTAAATGAGAATTACCCAGCAGGTTTGCCAGCCATGGATCATCCGCATAATGAGCTACTTTACTGGGGAGTAGAAGGTGGCTTGCTGCCAATAATCGGCATCTTCTTAGCGATGGCACTGGTACTGTATCGAATCTATCAAGCCAAACGCGGAACTCGTCTTGCGTTGCTGGCCTTGTTTATACCTATCGTATTGCACTCACAACTGGAATACCCTTTCTACCACTCTCTCGTGCATTGGTTGATCTTCGTTATCCTACTGTACTGGGTCGATCAGCGCGTCTCTCGTTATCGACAAGTCGGCTTTAGTAATGTGACCAAAAGCTTGCTGCGTGTTTTTAGTTTGGTACTTCCCGTTGCGTTTACGTTTTACATGGTAAGCGCATTACATACGAACTATGTATTGACGAAGTTTGAGACCACTAGACCAACTAACCCTGATATTCTGAATCAAGTCAGTAACCCTGTGGTTTGGAAAGACAGGTTTGATTGGGATGTCTATAGCACGTTTTTAAACCTTGGGCTGTACCAACAAGACGCAACCTTGATTCAGCCTTATATCGATTGGTCGCTAAAAATCATCAAAGATAAGCCTCGCCCTGCATTTTATAATAATTTGATTTTGGCCTACCAAGGCTTAGATGACTCAAGTAAAGCGGAGCAAATTAGAGCTGAAGCGCAGTTTTTGTTCCCGAAGATTGATTTCAGTGACGTCAATTACCAACCACCTTCTCAAGCAATCTCTGCCTCACCAGCCCCCACTTCAGGTGCAGAGTAATAAGTACCAAAAAGCGAAGGGATGACCTTCGCTTTTCTTTATCTCATTGCTGTATGATTTTATTCAGTGAGTGACTCTTCTAACGCTTTTAAGCACAGCGCAACGTTTTCAGATCGAGCGCCGTAACCCATTAAGCCAATACGCCACGCTTTACCAGCTAATGCCCCAAGGCCTGCACCAATTTCTAGGTTATAGGTTTCTAGCAAGTGAGCACGAACTTTTGCTTCATCAATTCCTTCAGGCACGTAAATCGCATTTAATTGTGGCAACCGATGGGCTTCGTCCACAACAAATTCAAATCCTAACTTTTGTAAGCCATTTTTGAGTTTTTCATGCATCAGTTGGTGACGAGCCCAAGCGTTTTCTAATCCTTCATTTTTCAGTATCAATAAAGCTTCATGAAGCGCATACAAGCTATTAACTGGCGCCGTATGATGGTAACTACGCTTGCCTTCTCCACTCCAATACCCCAAAACTAAACTCTGATCGAGGAACCAACTCTGTACTGGTGTTGTTCTTGCTTGAATCTTTTCAATCGCGGCAGGAGAAAACGTCACTGGTGAGAGTCCAGGTACACATGACAAACATTTTTGACTACCAGAGTAAACCGCATCCAGTTGCCATTCATCCACTTTTAACGGCACACCACCAAGCGATGTCACCGCATCAACAATAGATAATGCATTATGCTGTTTCGCGAGCTTACCCAATGCTTGAGCATCACTGACTGCACCAGTTGAGGTTTCCGCATGCACAAAAGCAAGAATTTTTGTATCTGGGTGCTGTTCGAGTGCTTGCTCGACTTTATCAATGGAAACAGGCGTCCCCCATTCATCATCGACGATAACAACTTCACCACCAGCACGGACGACATTTTCGCGCATGCGTTCACCAAATACACCATTACGGCAAACGATCACTTTATCGCCTTTCTCGATCAAGTTTACAAAGCAGGTTTCCATCCCTGCACTACCTGGCGCTGAAACCGCAATAGTGAACTCATTGTCAGTTTGAAAGGCATACTTCAATAGCTGCTTGAGCTCATCCATCATACCGATAAACAGAGGATCAAGGTGACCTACCGTAGGACGGCTTAGTGCTTGTAACACTTGAGGATAAATATCAGAAGGACCAGGTCCCATTAAAATACGGTGAGGCGGAATAAAGCTTTGGATCGACATGTCAGCTCCTTGATTATCTTTTATCCTGAGCATTCTAAAAGTTCTATTCAATAACATGGCTCAGGTGTAGGGTTCTTCACCCTAATAGATTTTTCCTCTATCAGCAATTAGCCGTAAGTATGGAGGTCAAACCAGTGTCACAAAATCGTTAATAAAAAACACCATAAAGGTTGAAATATTGATTGACATTAAGGCCTCAAAACCGTTCAATGTTTGAGCTTTATGTAGAAGAGGAGCGCTACCCAGGTAGATGATTTGTGGAACCGCAATTCCAACACCAATCATTGAGGGGGAGTAGTGCCGAGGTAAGTCAAAGTTGCAGGATTTGACTTGTCGGTTGAATTGGGCTGAATCCCATCAACTGTCATCAGCGCAGTCTGATGAAGGGCTTCTGAGGGTAAATTTTTCAAATAGCATTCTAAATACCTCTCTTTTTGCTCTGTTCCTTTTCTCACTAAACATTGGATGTACAATTTTTTAGGAAGCCGTGGGAGAACGCAGTGAGCGCATTTAACGTAGCTAAATTCGGTGGAACCAGTGTTGCCAACTTTGAGGCAATGAGTCGTTGCGCCACCATTATCGAAAACAATCCAAATACTCGCCTGGTCGTGAGCAGCGCTTGCTCTGGCGTCACCAACCTATTGGTAGAACTCGCCAACGGTGTTCAGGATCAAACGCACCGTACTGAGCTGCTACAAAATTTGGCCAACATTCATGACGCCATTTTAACTCAGCTCGAAGACAGCACGAAAACTGCTGCCGAGGTGTATGGCATATTAGATACCGTAACCAGCCTGGCCGAGGCTGCATCTATCCAAGCTAGTGCGAAGTTAACCGATCATTTAGTCGCATGTGGTGAACTCATGTCGACGCACATTCTAACTCAGTTAATGTGTGAGCGAGGCATTCAAGCAGTGCGCTTTGATATCCGCGATGTGTTGCGTACTGATGACAACTTTGGTCGCGCGGAGCCAAACATTGAAGCAATTTCGACGCTTGCGCAAGATAAACTCGTACCACTTTGCCAACAATCCGTTGTTGTTACTCAAGGCTTCATAGGATCTGACGAAGCCGGTAATACAACAACATTAGGTCGAGGGGGCAGCGATTACAGCGCCGCCTTAATTGCTGAGAGCGTTAAAGCGGCAGGGCTAGAAATCTGGACTGATGTTCCGGGAATCTACACAACAGACCCGCGAATTGCACCAAAAGCCTCACCAATTCCTGAGATCAGCTTTAGTGAAGCTTCAGAAATGGCTAACTTTGGCGCTAAAATCCTTCACCCTTCTACGCTAGTACCTGCATTGCGCCACGACATTCCGGTATTTGTAGGGTCATCGAAAGAGCCAGAAAAAGGGGGAACTTGGATTCGCCACCAAGTCGAAAGCTCACCGTTATTCCGTGCGCTAGCTTTGCGTTGTAACCAAACCATGGTAACGCTACGCAGCGCCAATATGTTCCACGCATACGGTTTTTTAGCAAAGGTCTTTGAGATCCTTGCAAAGCATAAGATCTCTGTCGATTTGATCACGACATCTGAAATCAGTGTATCGTTAACACTTGATCAAACTGATACCTCTGGCGGAGCACCACAGCTGCCGCAAGCTGCACGAGAAGAGTTAGAAGAGTTATGTAAGGTAGAAGTTGAACATGACCTATGCCTCGTTGCTCTCATTGGAAACAACATGAGTGAGAGTAAAGGCTACGCGAAACAGGTTTTTGGCACGCTAGAAGATTTTAACCTACGCATGATTTGTTATGGCGCTAGCCCTCACAACTTATGCTTCTTGCTCCATGAATCGGTATCGAAACAAGCCATACAAAAACTCCACACTGAGTTGTTTGAGAAGTAAGTTCAACTCAATAAAACAAAGGGCTGCGTATTTGCAGCCCTTTGTCGTTTCATTAGTTGTTACATTTGGACGAGGTAAACATCAATTTAACCGTTAATGTTTGGCCCTAACCATTTTTCAGCCTCGATCCTATCCCACCCCTTACGATCGGCGTAACTCTCTAGCTGATCTTCTTGGATCTGTGCGATCGCAAAGTAACGTGAGTCAGGATGAGAGAAATACCAACCAGAGACTGACGCGCCCGGATACATTGCATAGCTGGAGGTTAGAGTCATACCAATGTTCTCTTCCACATTAAGTAACTCCCAAAGCGGTCCTTTTTCAGTATGTTCAGGACACGCGGGATAACCCGGCGCAGGGCGAATACCTTGGTATTTTTCACGAATGAGATCATCGTTAGATAAATCTTCATCAGCTGCATAACCCCAAATTTCTTTACGGACACGCTCATGCAAATACTCAGCAAACGCTTCGGCTAGGCGATCCGCCACCGCTTGAATCATAATTGCGTTGTAATCATCTCCCTGTGCTTTGTATTCATCAGCAAGCTCTCGTTCACCAATACCACCAGTGACAGCAAATGCCCCTATCCAATCATGCTTACCCGACTCTTTAGGTGCGATGTAGTCGGATAAACAATAGTTGAATCCTTTTGGTTTCTCGGTCTGTTGTCGCAAGTTACGTAATACTTTCACAACGTCGGTACGAGTTTCATCAGCATAAACTTCAATGTCGTCCCCCACGCTCGCAGCAGGGAATAAGCCACACATTCCACGCGCTTTTAACAGGCCTTCTCGCTCAACTCGATCAAGTATCTCGTGGGCATCTTCGAATAAACGTTTTGCTTCTTCACCAACTTCTTCATGTTGGAAAATTGTTGGATACTTACCCACAAGTGACCAAGTCATAAAGAATGGTGTCCAATCGATGTATTGACGTAATATAGCCACATCAAAATCATCGAAGATATGAATGCCAGGCTTAACAGGCACTGGAGGAGTATAAGCTTCCCAATCGATAGCAACTTTATTCGCTCGAGCAGCTTCTAATGTCACTGGTTTGGTTCTCGGTTTCTTTCGATTATGTTGATCACGTACTCGTTCGTAATCAGCTTCAAGTTTTTCAACAAATTCAGGGCGACGTTCATCAGACAGAAGAGAAGTACATACGCCCACTGCACGTGAGGCGTTGTTCACGTAAACCACTGGATGCTTGTAATTTTTCTCAATCTTAACTGCTGTATGGGCTTTTGACGTTGTTGCGCCACCGATGAGAAGAGGTAAGTTAAAGTCGAGACGCTCCATCTCTTTTGCAACATGCACCATTTCGTCTAATGAAGGTGTGATCAACCCTGATAAACCAATAATATCGACGTTCTCTTCTTGCGCTACTTTTAAGATCTTTTCGCAAGGAACCATGACACCAAGATCGATAATTTCGTAGTTATTGCACTGCAATACAACGCCAACGATATTTTTCCCGATATCATGTACATCACCTTTGACCGTCGCTAGCAAAATCTTACCGTTTGTTTGTCCCACCTGCTTTTCTGCATTGATGTAGGGCTCCAGATGCGCGACTGCTTGCTTCATCACTCGTGCAGATTTTACGACCTGAGGAAGGAACATTTTACCTTCACCAAACAAGTCTCCGACGACGTTCATCCCATCCATTAATGGGCCTTCAATCACCTCTAATGGCTTTGAAGCGTTGACACGAGCCTCTTCGGTATCATCAACGATGAACTCAGTTATTCCTTTCACTAACGCGTGCTCTAAGCGCTTTTCAACAGGCCAAGTTCTCCACTCAAGTGCAGAGGCATCCTCCTCTTTACCTACCCCTTTGCCTGCATATTCCGCCGCGATATCTAACAATCTCTCAGTGGCGTCATCACGACGGTTAAGAACGACATCTTCCACAGCCTCACGCAATTTTTCAGGCACGTTATCGTAGATTTCTAACTGACCCGCATTCACAATCCCCATATCCATACCATTTTTAAAACAGTGGTAGAGGAACACCGCGTGAATCGCTTCACGTACATAGTTATTGCCACGGAAAGAGAATGAGACGTTAGAAACACCACCCGAGATCATCGCATGTGGTAAATCACGTTTGATATCGCCAACGGCTTCAATGAAATCCACCGCGTAGTTATTATGCTCCTCGATCCCCGTAGCAATGGCAAAAATGTTTGGGTCAAAAATGATGTCTTCTGGTGGAAAGCCCACTTCATCAACAAGAATTCGGTAAGCGTTGGTACAAATTTCTACTTTGCGCTCACGTGTATCTGCTTGCCCAATCTCATCAAACGCCATCACAATCACAGCCGCACCGTAACGGCGGATCAACTTAGCTTGTTCAACGAATTTCTCTTTGCCTTCTTTGAGAGAGATCGAGTTAACAATGCCTTTGCCTTGGATGCACTTAAGACCGGCTTCAATAACCTCCCACTTGGAAGAGTCAACCATGATTGGTACTTTTGAGATTTCAGGTTCTGACGCACAAAGGTTTAAAAAGCGAACCATACAAGCTTGTGCATCCAACATGCCTTCATCCATGTTGATATCGATAATTTGAGCGCCATTTTCAACTTGTTGACGAGCCACATCGAGCGCTTCATCGTACAGCTCTTCTTTAATCAAGCGCTTAAAACGCGCAGAACCGGTTACATTCGTACGCTCACCGACATTGATAAATAAAGAGTCTTTATCAATAGCGAGTGGCTCTAGGCCAGACAAGCGACAAGCAACGGGAAGTTCAGGTAATTGACGAGGGGCGATATTTTCAACCGCGAGTGCCATTTGGCGAATGTGCTCAGGAGTTGTACCACAACACCCACCAATCAAGTTTAAAAAGCCACTTTGAGCCCACTCTTTAACATGCTTAGCCATATCTTCTGGCGACAAATCGTATTCGCCGAATGCATTCGGAAGCCCAGCATTTGGGTGAGCGGAAACAAAAGATTCTGATATACGCGAGAGCTCTTCAACATAAGGACGCAGTTCATCCGGGCCAAGTGCACAGTTCAAACCAAACGAAATCGGTTTAACATGACGTAATGAGTTGTAAAACGCTTCTGTGGTTTGACCGGATAATGTTCTACCGGAAGCATCAGTAATAGTCCCCGAGATCATCACAGGTAACTCAATACCCATCTCTTCAAACACACTTTCAACAGCAAATGAACAAGCCTTAGCGTTAAGAGTATCGAAGATGGTCTCGATAAGAATAAGATCAGAACCACCTTTAATCAGCGCTCGAGTCGATTCAGAGTAAGCCTCAACTAACTCGTCGAAAGAAACATTTCGATATCCAGGGTCGTTTACATCAGGAGAGATAGAACAAGTGCGGTTCGTCGGCCCTAAAACCCCTGCGACATAACGCGGTTTATCGGGTGTTTTTGCGGTCCATTCGTCTGCAACTTCACGTGCAAGCTTGGCAGCAGCAAAGTTAATTTCTTCACTTAGGCTTTCCATCTCGTAGTCAGCCATCGCAATGGTTGTTGCGTTAAACGTGTTGGTTTCGAGAATATCTGCACCCGCTTCTAAATATGCAGCGTGAATTTCCTTGATAAGTTGAGGCTGACTTAGAACCAACAGGTCGTTGTTACCTTTTAGATCACAATGCCAATCCGCAAAGCGCGTTCCTCGATAGTCTTGCTCTTCAAGTTTGTACCCTTGAATCATGGTTCCCATACCACCATCAATCAAAAGAATACGTTGCTTCAATTGAGCTTCAATCTGTTGTATTACGTTACTTCCCACAGTACAGCCTCATTCCTTTAGTTATCTTTCCATCCTATCACACAAACTTCAGGAGTCTAGACGTCTAAACGTAGAATTAATGATTATTTTATATCCTTCTTAACTTGCAAAATAATCACGAAAAAATGTTTGCTATTTAAGCAGCATCAGCCGAGAATTCCATTCATAAAATGTTACAAATAGAGAGCTCTATGTCGGTCTATCATACTTTATGTTTTCTATCCGCAGCTGCGATGCTAATTGCTTTTGTAAACAGCAAGATAGGAAAGATGCAAACCACCATTGCGATTACCGCAGGTTCAATGGTGCTTTCACTTCTAATCTTAATTGCGGGTCAAAACAACTGGTTCCATCTCACCGAAATTGCAACGGAGACGGTCACAAGGATTAACTTCGAAGATTTCTTGCTCAAAGGCATTCTTGGCTTCTTACTATTTGCTGGTGGACTAGGCATCAAACTCCCGAACCTTAAAGATCAAAAGTGGGAGATCACTGTTTTAGTCCTTGGAGCTACACTGTTTTCTACGTTCTTTATTGGATTTGCGCTGTATGGGTTTTGTCAGTTAATTGGCATCCAATTTGATTTGGTCTACTGCTTACTATTTGGTGCTCTAATATCGCCAACTGACCCAATCGCTGTATTGGCTATTGTGAAAAAACTCGATGCTCCTAAACGTATCTCCACTCAGATTGAAGGAGAATCGCTCTTCAATGATGGCTTCGGTTTGGTTATCTTCGTCACTCTATTTACGATTGCATTTGGCACTGAGGCACCAACTGTAGGTAGTGTCACCTTACTCTTCATCCAAGAAGCTATCGGTGGTATCACATATGGTTTCGTCCTCGGTTTGCTATTCCACTACTTGATCAGTGCCACCGATGATCACTCAATGGAATTGTTACTTACCATTGGTGTCCCAACAGCAGGTTACGCATTTGCTGAATACATCCATGTATCAGGCCCACTCGCAATGGTTGTATCCGGTATTATGATTGGCAACTGGACACGCTTTATTGGCTTTTCAAAAGAGAGTGAAGATCACCTTGACCATTTTTGGGAGCTTGTTGATGAGTTCTTGAATGGCGTGTTATTCCTACTGATCGGCATGTCGATGCTGCTGTTTGAATTCCACAAAGAAGACTGGATCATGATGGCTATTTCAGTCCCTCTTGTACTAGCAGCTCGCTATTTAAGCGTATTTCTCTCGTACATTGGCTTTAAGCGTTACAGAAAATATAACCCGTGGTCAGTACGTATTTTGACGTGGGGCGGCTTACGCGGGGGCCTTGCATTGGCAATGGCACTTTCCATTCCATCTGGTATTTGGGTGATTCAAGATAAGTTAATCGATGTAAAAGAGATTATTCTTGTAATGACCTACTCCGTCGTTGTTTTCTCTATCCTCATTCAAGGCTCAACAATCACTCCAATGATTGAAAAAGCAAAAGCAGAAGAGAAGAAGATGGAAGAGAACAACCAAGCAATAACCACTCCGGAACATACGGAGACAGTGGACTCTTAAAGACACGTAACTTAATAAATAAAAAGCAGCTACCTAGCTGCTTTTTTCATAACTAATTTTCAGACTCCCCTTCAAGGACGAGTGCTCCTTATTCTTTGATATACCTTCAAATATACTAAGAATCGCTACGCTGCATTTTCATAGATACTAACTATTGCCGATAGATAGTATTCATAGACGAGCCTTTTAATTTACCCATTTATCACTTCTCTTCTCTTCTCTTCTCTTGGCAATATAGGCTCCTCGCAAATATCAAAGCTAAACTTCCACAATACTTAGCAATGAGCGAGTTTGTATTTTTATGAGAAAGATACATTTAGAGTGATTGCGTTCAGAACCCAAACAGGTTAGCAATCTCACCAAGATAAAACTGAGCTAGCATTCAGGTAGATCAAAGCCTTAACAGAAATTTAGTCCCCCTCTCTCTTGATCTCAGTGAGACTAAACTTGTATTCAAAGTCGTCCTGTTTTCAAAATTGGAACAAGTGACACCTCAAACAATTAAACTCTGTCACATAACTAGATTTTCTAATATCGAACAAAAGGAGCTTTGGTGAATGAAGAGGCTCAAAACTAGCGCTCGAGACTGCAGAAACCACACAAAACTGCGTTCCACTTCACTCATACAGGGCTTAGAAAGCATAGCCAGAGGGAAGCCTGCCTCTCGATGCAAGGTTTCAATATGAAAGTGGGTTTAAGGTAAGTCGGGGAACCAAAACGAAAAAAGCCTCAGTCTTTCGACTGAGGCTTAATATAAATGGCGGAGTGGACGGGACTCGAACCCGCGACCCCCGGCGTGACAGGCCGGTATTCTAACCAACTGAACTACCACTCC